>JANMNK010000392.1:0-6282 GCA_031373875.1 Pirellulaceae bacterium
ATACCGCGCCGCTTTGTACCGCGAATTTGCTGAAGCTAATACACTGGATGGCTCGGTATTATATTGTTCCTGTCGGGCAGATCTTCGAAGCCGTCATTCCGGCGGGAGTGCGGGCTTCGGCGGGAATGCGGATGCGAGTGACCCTGCTGCCATCTGCCCAAGCCACGAATGCGAGTGCGATCGAACGCCTGTCATCCAAGCAGCGAATTGTGATGGAGCAATTAATCGGCGCTGGCGAACCCTTGACGGTGGAGCAACTGCGCAAATTAGCAAATTGCTCCGATGGACCCATTCAAGCTTTGCGTTCGCGAGGCTTGATCGAGTCGCGCGAAGAACAGGTGATGGAGCGAGTTTCCAACAGTATCGTCACAGCCACCAAGGTCCAAGCGCCAGCGTTGAGTGGCGACCAACGACAAGCTCTCGCGATCGTCAACGAAGCCCTTGATTCAGGCCAACATGAAACGGTCCTGCTCCATGGCATAACCGGCAGCGGCAAAACTGAAGTTTACATGCAAGCCATCGAGAAGACTTTGAGTTTTGGCCGGCAAGCAATCGTGCTGGTCCCCGAAATCAGTTTGACACCTCAGACGCGTTCCCAATTTCAAGATCGTTTTCGAAGTGTTGCCGTCCTGCATAGCCACATGACGGACGCGGAACGCCATTTCCACTGGCGACGAATTTTATTGGGCGAAGTCAACGTCGTCATAGGACCCCGCAGCGCCGTGTTTGCTCCGTTGCCCCATTTGGGTCTGATCGTCTTGGACGAAGAGCATGAATCGTCCTTCAAGCAAGACACAATCCCTCGCTACCATGCTCGCGACGTCGCTCTTCACCGTGCTTTCTTGGAACAGATCCCATTGGTATTGGGATCGGCAACTCCTTGTCTGGAAACGTGGAACCGTGCTACCCAAGGCCAGTATCGATTGGCGAAAATGCCACGACGCATTCACAATCGGCCTATGCCCTTGGTATCCATTATCGACATGCGGACTCAGCGTCTCGATCCAGAAAAAGGTTCCATATCGCAACCGTTGTTCAAAGAGGTCCAGCAAACTTTGGCAAACAATGGCCAAACCATCTTGCTGTTGAATCGTCGAGGATTTGCAACTTCGATCCAGTGTCCCGGCTGCGGTCATGTGGTCAGTTGCCCGGATTGCGATTTGCCACTAACGCATCATCGCGATGGAAGCAAATGCGTTTGCCATTATTGCGATTACACCATCCCAACGCCTCCGTGCTGTCCTCAATGCCGTTTCATCAACATTCACTTCGGTGGAATGGGAACGCAAAAGCTGGAGATGGAAGTCAAATCGCGATTTCCGGATGTGGCGATCGCGCGCATGGATTCGGATACCATGCGACGTCCCGGAAGTCATGAGCGAGTCTTAAGCGAATTTCGGGCTGGCAAGCTTCAAATATTGTTGGGAACGCAGATGATTGCCAAAGGACTCGATTTTCCAAACGTACTTTTGGTTGGCGTGATCAATGCCGACACGGCTTTGCATTTTCCAGATTTTCGTGCTTCGGAGCGGACGTTCCAATTGATAACACAAGTCGCCGGACGCACTGGCCGCGGTGATCGGCCTGGACTTGTTTTGGTGCAAACCTTTTCCCCAGAACACCCCGCAATTCAAGCCGCTGCGAAGCACGATTTTCATCTGTTTGCTGCCGCAGAATTGGAACATCGCAAGAAATATAAATACCCACCCTTCGGATCACTTGCGCGAATGATCATCCGTGGCGAAGACGAAAAAGCGACCGAAGAATATGCCAACAGTATCGTTCGGCTCATGGAACGCACGCGGGATTTGCTGGCTTGTGAATGTCGAATCCTGGGCCCTGCCCCGCCACCCATAGCCCGATTGCGAGGCAAATACCGATTCCACATTCTCATTTCGACGTCCGAGCCCGCGCCGCTGAATCAACTGCTGACTCGAGTTGACTCCGAATTAAAAAATCCCGATGGCATTCAGTACGTAATCGATATCGATCCACTCGACATGCTGTGATGAAGCGACATGCTGTGATGAAGCGATGAAGGCAGCCCCCTACCCTTCAATCACAAGGTTCCGTCCGCCCAAAAAAAACACCCACGTGACCACGGTTAACCAGTGTATAAAGACAGCGGTCCACAGGGATCGACTGGCTACATAGCCCACTCCACATGCAACGCCTAAACAAAATACGATTACGAGGAATGGTAGATTGAGAAAGAATGGCTGAGCCGTCGGATTGATCGTCAGTGCGTTGAGTGGGTGCCACAGCGTGAATGCAAGGCTGCTGACAATGATCCAAACCATCGCGTGTTTCCATCCTTTATCCAATGCGTCACGAGGTATCAAAAGTCCTCGAAATACGAATTCTTCGAGGACTGATGGAAAGACGAAAAGCGTGATTGGCAAGTACCAGAATTTCGCGACATCCAGCGACTTGATCTCGTAAAGCTGTGTACCAAACCCAATCGCCAAAGCAATGATCCCATAAAGTACAACCGCTGGAATCCATATTGTCGCTTTGTGAAATGGGAGCGTTGTCAAACCGCGGAGGACGCTTTCCTTTAGATATTTTTTCAGATCCATCGCGATCTACCTTTTCCAAATTGTGACCGACATATTGAAGTACTGGCTTTACGGCGCGAGACGCTCGATTATCCAGTCCGATCCCGACAGTCTGTATCGAAACCGGTCATGCAAGCGACTTGGCTTGCCGTGCCAGAATTCGACCTGATTGGGCTTTAAATTGTATCCTCCCCAAAACTCAGGTCGCGGGACGTGTTCGTCGGGGTATTGCTTTTGCAACGCCTCGACTATTTCTTCGAGGCGGAGATCATCCTGGATTACTTGTGACTGTGGGGACGCAGTCGCGCCGAGACGGCTTAAGTAAGGTCGCGATTGGAAATAGGCGTCGGAAGTCGACGAGTCGGTCTTGGAAATCGTTCCCTCCACACGTATTTGACGTTCCAACATGGGCCAATAGAACGTCATGGCCGCGTGCGGGTTCTCGCTCATCTGCCGAGCTTTCGCTGATCCGTAGTTGGTGAAGAATTTAAATCCGTCGACATCCGCCGACTTGAGCAAAACGATTCGCGAAGAAACAACGCCCTCGAGCGACGAAGTCGCTAAGGCTACGGCGTTCCGTTCAAACCAATCGGGAACCGATGCGCTTTTAAGTTCCTCAAACCAAATATGGAACTGATCGATCGGACTGGAGGCAAGCGATCTTTTGTCGATCGCGCCTAGTTGATAGTTCTTGCGCATCTCATGCAGCGTCATGCGTCCACCTCAAGCGAAATCTGAAAAATCGAAAAACGGGTGACTTGTCTTCTAGTATTGCGGTTAGCCCAGTATTGCGTTTAGCTAGAAAAACAACAGCCGTTTATGTCATCGTAATCGGCCCACAAACCCGAAAAGTTAATTTTTGGCATAGTGTTTGCATATTGAACCTTGTGTGAATGCGCTTGTCATGTTGACAGGTAGTTTTTTACGAACGCTTTTCAAGTTTGGAGAATTTATCCGGCCATGAACCGACTTGCTCAGGAACAACGCCCTTTTTCTACCAGCGGTATGCTTTTGGTAGCAACCCCCAAGATTTCGCAGGGTCTGTTTCAACAGTCTGTTTGTCTGGTTGTTGACCACGGTGCAAACGGAGCAGCAGCACTTTTGCTCAATCGCCCGATGGTTCTTCCTGACTCGAAATCGTTAAACCTGGAAAACGAGCTGCCATCCGTTTCGGGTTCTCTGGTAAAAAACCGGCTGCATTTCGGTGGCCCCTGTTCCGGCCCGTTGGTTGCGATCCACGATCAAGCTCAGTTTGGTGATGCCGGCGGAGGCAACGGCATCTATTTGGCAGCCGACATCGGCAAAGTTAGGCAAGCTGCTGAATCCTCAGCCGATCATTTTCGATTGGTCATCGGTCATTCTCTTTGGCAAAAAGGTCAATTGGAGCGAGAGATTCAGGAGGGGCATTGGTACGTAATTCCTGCTTTACCGGACTTGGTCTTTGCATCCGATGATGAAATGTGGGGACGCGGACTGTGTTTTGTTGGTCGCGCCATGGTCGCCCATGTGACGGGACTCAAGCATTTTCCAACATCACCTTTGCTCAATTAGTTTCCGAATCTGCGGCAATTACATGATATTGCCGCTACGCATGCCTCTGATTCCATTTGAGCGTTTGCGAACAATGCCACGTCCCGAGTATCATGGTGGGTTAACGGGTTGCGGTCAGTAGCCCTTGATTTGCAACAGGAAAAGTCTGAGAACCATCATGCGCGTCGGTCGAATTGCTCGAGTTGTTTTAGAAAAGAGTTTTGGATTCATTCGTGCCGATGAATTTATCGACGACGTGTTCTTCCATTTTTCCGCAGTTGATCCGGATGACAAACCGGACATGTGGGCTCAAGGACAAGAAGTCGAATTTGTTTTGGATGACTTGCTCAAAATCAACGATAAGTTGCTGCGAGCCACTTACGTTCGAGGCGCGGTGCGTCCATTGACGGTCACGCTTAGCCCGGCTGCATCGCCCGATCTGCATTCCAAGCATCATCCCAAAGCTCGTCAGCGCAAGCCTACTTGGCGGGAACCTCGCAAAGTGGACGACGAGCCAAAAGATTCTTAGAAACGTCTAAGTCAGCATCGTCGTCCCAGTTGCTATCGGCAGCAAAATCGCTGGCGGAGCTTGGCCTACTTTGCTCGCTCGCGTTGCTTGTAAAGTAACGCAATACAGACAATGGGCGTTTGAAGTGTCAACGTTCCTTTCTTATCCCTGAGGCGCAGCCGCTGCACTGGCTTCCAGTTCACTTACCTTTGTTTCAAGGTCACGGTCAGATGTATCTTGAAGGAATTTTTGCATGATCTCACGTGTCTGAAAGATCATAGCGTCGATACGAGGCGCCGCCCCTAGAGGCAACGGCCCTTTTTCCTGGTCAAAAATCTTGCGTTGCACGGCCTCCAAACGTTCCGAGATTCGGTCGTAATTGGCCGAAATTCGAAGCTCCCCAAGCGCTTCCTTCGCCGCAACCAAATCTTTCCGCTCAAGGTAGGTCTCTGTACGTTTGATCAATAGTTTTCGCCGAATAATGGCGTCGAGGATCTCTGTTTCTATTCCACGAATCATCGCTTCGGCTTCCAGTCTTCGTCGATCATCTGGTAGGTCGGCAATCTCCAATTTGTTCAGACCGGTGATGATTGGTAATCTTGCAAGAACGGTGTCGCCGTTGCGGACATAATAGAGGTACAGGGGCACTCGAAGCTTAATCTTACCCTTGGGTTTTACTGGTTCTTCGGAAGCAACTGCATCGGGGGTTACTGCTGCTGGAGGTATCACTTCACCGGAGCCGGCACTGGAATTCGCGGCAGGAGAATCGACTTTTGCCTCTCCCTGAGCTGGAGGCGTTGCTGCATTTTGATCAGTCGGCGATGGAACAGGCTCAGGAGCCGAAGGCGTTGGCGATTCCGTTGGCGGTACGGCGGATTCTGCGTTGGAGTCACTAGCCGTGGTCGGCAAATCAAATTCTATTTCCGGCAACTCCGTTTCTTTCAGTGACAGAATCCCGCGCCAGTCGCTTCGTCCGACAAGTTTCATATCGCCGCCAGTTGGCAACCGCTCGAATACGGCAACGCCTGGCAACACGACATCTTTGGCAGTTCGAACCGTGAATTGCAAATCCGTTTCCGTTCTGTTGGGACGGACCCGGAGCGCGACGCGCTGCGTTCGCTTGTTTTGACGACCATCAAGACCGCCGTTTACACCGCTGATCGCGAGCCCATTGAGTTTGACGTGATCTCCGCCAATCACGGCAATGTAGGTCCAGGGCACCTTATCGAGCATGGAAGGTACGCCATAGCGATCATCCATCCGGACCATGGGCATCAAGACATCTCCGGGAACAACCAGCGCGGGATGCTCTTCGGGCAATATCAGTCCGCCGGCCCGCAATCGCATACGAACCTTTTTGCTTTTTACTTCCTCGATTCGAACAACTGGCGAGAAAGTATGTACAAAATGATTGTCGATTACCTCGGCAAGGAGTTCTGGAAAGATGCTGTTGCCGGAAATGGGCTCGCCCGCAAGTCGCATTGGACAATCGATCTCACGCGTCGTCACGTTGATAAACTGGGCATCTCGTTGAATCGACACAAGAAATAGTTTGTCAAACGACTTCAAGATAGAATCCGACTGCCAAGGCAAACGAAGAGGGATCTTTCGGATCGACTTCTGCTCCGGGTCTATGTCAATATTCCGGACTATAGCACAAGGAATTTTCCCGCTTTCGACTTCATC
>JANMNK010000695.1:0-5424 GCA_031373875.1 Pirellulaceae bacterium
TTTTTTCGGCTCGGGCAGTTCTCGCATCGCCATCATCTCGCGGACGGAATCAGCAACCTTGTTATGCTCATCCCGCGCGTTCTGCAATTCCGCTAAATGCGATGCCCAGTCTCGATCGACAAGCGACAAATATGCATCCAAAACGAGGGCTCGTTCGGAATCAGTCCACTCTGCGTTTGGCTTGACGAGAACTTGCTGAGCCGTTGCGGGAGTGAAAGTCGCGAGGACTTCTAATGGCGTAATGGCTCTTTGATAAACTCGAAAGTCATCAATCTGCCCACCTTTGAAACCGCGATCTCGGAATCTTTCGCCGAGTCCGATATTATCGCCTCCACCGCCACTAATCTCCTTCGTCAAATTATCTTTGACGATCAAGTTGGGACTTAGCTGACCGTTTACAAATATCTGCAAGCCGGAAGCCTGGCTGCTACCATCGGACGTCACCGTCACTTGGGTCCATTCTCCCAACGGGATCTTATTTTCCGAAGCAACGGATATCGCATTGCCTGGCCAAAAATGAACGAGGGACCATTGCAGACGACCATCAATGATCAGTAGTTCGTAACCACGACTTGCGGCATCTGTCCAAGCCGCTGATCGACGGAACACGACCGCGCGATCAAACTCGGTAGGGGTCTTTATCCAAAGCGACACGCTGAACGGTTGTTGCCGATTGAAATTGCCAATAGGCAGATCGACCGGATCATCGCCGGTAAATTCAATCGCGTTGCCCGATTGCCCAGGGACCAGTTTGTTTTCTCCTCGAAGCATTGCTGGTTGGTCTGGTCGAATTCCATTAGCAAGTTTATCTCCATCCAATTTTTCAAAGTCAAAACTTGCGAGTTCTTGCCGTGAATCGGATCGCAAAAGAATATTAGGATCAAGCTGGCCTTGTGCGAGCCACTGATCGAAAGCGGAGCGTCGGATCGAACGAAGTTCTGCAGAGCGACTTTCGATCAATTGAACCTTCTCTCGCAGTTCCTTTAATTTGCCCTCGGTCGCCTGGTCGGTTAGCCACACAGTCGGAGTTGGAGGCGAAGTCGTAAAGTACGAGTACAGTCCAGCTTCGTCGATGTTTTGGAACATGGCAAACAGTCCGTAATAATCGCGTTGCGTGATGGGATCGAATTTGTGATCGTGACATCGCGAGCATTCAAAGGTGAGCCCGAGGAAGTTCGTTGCAAACGTTTGGACACGATCGCAGACGTATTCGACGCGATACTCTTCTTCGACGCTGCCACCTTCGGACTCTTGTTGGTGGAGCCTGTTGTACAAAGTCGCCATCACTTGTTCTTGCGTAGCGTTTGGCAAAAGGTCGCCCGCCAATTGCCAAATCACGAATTGGTCGTAGGGCATATTGGAGTTGAACGCCCGCACAACCCAGTCCCGCCAAGTCCACACATCGCGCTCTCGGTCGACTTGGAATCCGTAGCTATCAGCGTAGCGCGCCGCATCCAGCCAGTCGACTGCCATGCGTTCGCCGTAGTGCTCGGATGCCAAAAGTCGATCCACGAGTTTCTCGTAAGCGTCCGACGAAGCATCATTGATAAAAGAATCAACTTCCTGAGCAGTTGGCGGCAGTCCAGTAATGTCAAAGCTCAAACGACGAATTAAAGTATTGCGACTCGCGGGCGGTTGCTGCGTGAGCCCACGTTTCTTTAACGCTTCTTGAATGGGACGATCGATGATCTCGGCACTGGTCGCATTGGATGCGATCGGAGGAACTGGAATAAATGCCCAATGCGATTCGTATTGTGCACCTTGGTTGATCCATGTGCGAAGGATTTCGATTTCGGTTGGTGTCAGTGAGTCAATTTTCGAACTTGGCGGAGGCATATGAACGTCGGGATCTTCGCTCAGAACCCTAGCCAGCATTTCGCTTGACGACGCATCGTCCGGCACGATTGCACCAAGCTCAATCGCTGTTTCACGAACGTCCAGCCTCAAATCTGCTTCGCGTTTATTAGAGTCCGGACCGTGACAGAAGAAGCATTTGTCGGACAAGATAGGCCGGACATCACGATTAAAAGTGACTGTCTCTTCGGCGAAAACCGCCGACTGGCAGAGAAGAAATAGGATCGGGAAAAAATTTCTTATGATCATCAATTGGCTCAGATTTGGGATCGATTATCCACACGCAACAATGCAGTCAGCCATTGCTCGCGATAACTTTGGAGAGGAACATTTGAGTGGATGGCAGACGTTAAAGGTAGGCGATTCTATTATAACACGTACGCAATCTCTTACATCGGATGAATTCCCAGCTTACCTCGAACTGCGGACTTGCTTCACCAGTACACAATTTGCTTTTTCTGTTTGTACGCGGGCAGTGTTTCGATTTCCAGAAAGTTCGGCATTGATTTGTTTTCGGCAAAATCTGAAAAAGTTCGCCGGAATTGTGTAAGTTTGGATTGGTCAGCGGTGTCTATAACCACTGAAATGACCGCCCGAGAGTCGAAAAGCACAAAGGGACGGGCTGCTATCAAGTGCGTCGATTTTACTTGTTGATGGTCAAGACAATTGGTAGCTAAGTGGAACAATCCGCCATACAAAACGGGAACACTATCAAAACGAGTTCCCGTCGACTTGCGGAAATCCAGCTTGCAAAACAGCTCGCATCAGGCGATCCGATTGCGTTAGATCAAGTCATAGAGAAATACGGCGATCAACTGCACAGGTTAATTGGAAATCTGACTGCTTGGTGTCCCGAGGTTGACGATCTTTTGCAGGAGACATTGCTTCGTGCGTGGACTAAGGCGGGGTCCTATCGCGGCGAATCGTCGTTAGAGACTTGGCTATCATCCATTGCAGTACATATTTGCCGTAATCATTTTCGGACAACTCAACGCCTGTTTAAACACCTTCGGAATTTTTGGTTTACCAAAGACAGAGACGAGCGGAATCGATACACCAAAACTTTGGGCGGCCAGTCAGAGAGTGATTCGCAATGTGAATTGGTACAAGCCGGTATGCAGCGTTTGAAACCGAAAGACAGAGAACTTCTCGTGCTCACGTATATCGAACAATGGTCGCTTAACGAAGTCGCTAGCCACTTGAGAATAACCAACGAAGCGTTACACGTGAGGCTTCATCGCGCACGCAATCGATTAAGGGAACTGATGGAAGAGGCATTACAATCATGAATGAAGAACCAGGGGAACGCGATGATCTGTCCGACATGCTAAACGCGTGGGCTAATCGCACGCATGTTGTGCATTCCGGTAATTTACGAACCCAAGTACAGCTTCGGCGGTCGCGATTGCGCGCGCGGAATAGAAGCTTAGCGGCGGTTGCGTTGATTGGATTCGCAATTGCTGGTAGTTGGATAGCGATTAGTTTTCGAGCAGACAGAGCTGTTAGCTTGGCAACACGCAATCAACTTGATTCACCAATCGAGCAATCGCGCAATGCAGAATCGGATGTGCGTTCGACCGAGTTGGAAACACTTCGTCGCGAAGTAGAAAACGTTGCGAGTCAAATACAGCTTGTCCGATTGGAAGTCGATTTGCAGATACAAAGCGAGGCGTTGAAAGTGCTAAGGCGGAACATTTCCGCTACGTCAAATGAAATTGCACGTGATGATATTTGCAATTCGATCGTCCGAAATTGGATACGCCAACAACAGATTCCGTAAGCTAACTGAAAGAAATTGTCGCTGTATGGCGGATTGGAGGGATTAGGAGATGGGTAACCAATTTTGAAACTTTTCGCTGATCGCCGGTATCGATCGTATCAAAATCGTACTCGTACTCAGTGAAACGGTACTCGTACTCGTACTCGATCGGGAGCCAAATACGAGTACGAGAACGAGTGCCGCCTGCGGCTGAGTAGGAGGTTTAAGAGGCTGACAATTTGCGCATTTAGTCATTCAAAGCACAGTCGAGCACCGAGCAGTGTCCTTGCAAGGCCAATGATTCGCGTCGCTCCACAAGAGCAGTATAGAAACTCGAGAGCATATTTTTTCATTTCATTACCACTAGCCTCAGGAGTCATTTTATGTCCGTCAAAGTTTCCATTCGACTTTTCTCTACACCGTCTGGCCGGTCAGACGTTATGCGATGCATGACAAAAACAGTGTTTGGCATGTTCACTTTTTTAGTTCTATCAACAGCACAGTATTGTCATGCTCAGACGGAATCGCAGGTGAAACAAATCAAGACTGAGGAGATCTTATCGGGAATTGCGCAGCTCAAGATGCCTGACGTATTCAAAGCTGAATCGGTAATTGAAGAATTGCGAGCGCAATTCATGTTACTCAAGGAGCAAACCAACTACTGGGAGCAGATAGTGTCCTTGAGGATGCAAATGCGGGCCGAGCTGGATGCGCAGACAAGAGTCCGCTTGGATGAAGAGATGAGAATGGAGGAAGAAACTGTCAAAGAAACGGGCATTCCTACCATGTCTCGCGATTCCATTGAGTTACTTATTCGCAATTGTCTGGTGGAGCTTCAAAGGATTGACTGGGATGTTGCCTCCGAGGCGGCGCTGGCTAGCGAGCCATCGGACAATGGCAAGAATGCTGTAATTCAAGCTAGGCTCGAAGGTCAAGCTGCACAAGTCGTCGGATTGGAAAAGCAACTCGAATTCGCAATGAAAAACTTAGAACGGTTTAAATCTATTTTCGATAGAGGATCAGCGTCGGAGAATGAGATGGATACCCGGTTAGCCGCCACTGAAGAGATGAAGGCTAAACTAAATGCGGCTCAGGCCAATATGAATGCCTTGCGAGCAGAAATGGAAATGCAGGGCACAGAAAGCGCATTAAGCTCGGCACTTCGGCTAAAGCAACTCGAATCGCGTAAAAAAGTAATTCTATCGCAACTGGAAAAATTGTCGGTCCACAAGCGGTTAATGGCTAATGTTGAACGCGAAGCGGCGAAGAAGAAGATTGTGCAGCAACAGCTTGAGTCAATCGGAAATTCGATGGTACTATCGGAACTTCAATTAACGGAGATGAATGCACTTTTGCAGATCCTACGGGCCGCAATCGATGGAGCTGAAAGCATAAAGTAATCGGACCCGTTTCCATTCAGCGTCAAATGCACTTGCATCTCCTGAGGACTCCGGAAGAGACACTCGGCGGGGAGGGTAAGTTTGGTTTATTAATCCGATACCAATAACGAGTAGTTTTGGGCTCTACAGGACATTGGAATGGAGGCTGGCAGAGCATTCAATATTCAATTACAAGTTCGCACGGCCCAATGGGGCCATGCTACGGGGCCATGCTACGGGGGGCGGCGATCGCTATTTCATGGCGTCGGCGGATTCTGATGCATTGGAAACTAATTCGCTCAGTGGTCGGGAGTCGGGGACGTCTTGCGGCCAGAGGCTCCAGACGGGTGTTTCCTTGCGGACCTTCTCGACGAATTCTCGACGAAGTTCACCGTGTCGTTTTTCTTGAAGGGTTTTGCGAATATCAATTTG
>JANMNK010000481.1:0-5286 GCA_031373875.1 Pirellulaceae bacterium
AATGCGCAACCCAACAATGTGTTGCAGTGTTAGCTTCTTCGCTAAGCAGTTTGAAATGACCCAGGTCAGTTTGAAATGACTTAGGCGCACATGCTGGATTATTTCAGAACTAGCTGATACATCCGCAAAACGAGAAGCGAAAACTGCCATCGAGTGACTCGCATACTCTCTTCTGTCTCACGCTCATTGAGACCATTAGACGACTGAAAATTGCAGTTGTTCCATCATATTTGTCCCGCATACCTACCAACCTTGCATCCGAGGTAAGATCATGACTCGACTATCGCAGTTAGAGTTACGGCGTCATCAAATTCTCCGCGGGCGTCGCCGCCGCTATCTTTACGATCTTTTCGCCCAACTATGGCAGCCGCGTTTGATTGGTCTCAGCCAACTGCGCCGAGAACGCAAAAACATCCAGATCGAAACGCTAGAAACTCGCGCGCTGCTGGCGGCATCGATATTGCCCGGACAGCAGGGATTGCCACCAGTCGATTCCGGCCGTGTTGCTTCGGATCTTTTATCGTTGACTGACCACGAAGTCGATTCCCAGTCGACGCATCGCAGCAAAATGATGTTTGACGCGCAAGGAAGAGTTGCCGTAACAATCACCGCGAGAAATGTCGACGCGCTAGTTCCGAAATTGCAGCAAAGTGGTTACTCGATCATTGCATCATCAAAAGAATTTCACAGGATTGAAGCATGGGCAAGCCCGAATGCGTTAAGACAAGCTGAAAATCTTGTGGCCGATGGCTTGCTTGGAATAATACCAGTCTATCGGGCACAGACTCGTGCTGGCCTAGTGGAAAATCAAGCCGATATTGTTCACGAATCGCAACGCGTACGGAGAACTTTGCCCGATCTGTACAATGGAACCGGAATAACCATTGGTATCATCAGCGACAGTTTCAATGTGTTAGGCGGCTATGCTGCGGATCAGGCGAGCGTCGGTGCGGATGGCAGCCGCGATTTACCTCCGGGCGTAAATATTCTTAAGGAGGGGGGAGCTACAGGTACAGATGAAGGCCGAGCGATGGCCCAATTGATACACGATATTGCCCCAGGATCAACTCTTGCCTTTGCATCTACAAACGGCGAAGCAGATTTCGCGCAGCAAATTCGCAATTTGGCAAATCCTGGCATCGGAAACGCAAAGGTAATCGTAGATGACATTGGCTATTTCGAAGAACCAATGTTCCAAGACGGGGTGATAAGTACGGCCATCAATGACGTGGTGAATGCTGGAGCCGTTTATTTAACTGCGGCAGGCAACGACGCGACAAGATCATACGAATCAACTTCGATCACTTTTGGTGCGGACCCAACCTTCGGAATTTCGTATTACGATTTTGATCCCTCTGGCGTGGTGGATACCCGCCAGAGAATCACGTTAGGTGCAGGTGACACGGCAGACTTAGTTCTTCAATGGGACGATCCGTTCTATACGACGACTGGCGTTGACACGAATCTCGACATTTTCTTGTTGGATACGGCTGGCAATACGGTCGCAATGTCGAATCGTAATAATATTGCGATGCAGATTCCGTCAGAGTTCATGACCTTCACCAACCCGAATGCTGCGCCTGCAAATTACGACATTCTCGTTCGGCATGTCGCGGGGCCTGTTCCATTACGAATGAAGTGGCAGGATTGGGGAGGGACAAACATCGCGCCCCAGTTTGCGACGAACAGTCCCACTTCTGTAACGCACGTTGCAGCAACCGGTGCAATCTCGGTTGGTGCCGTTCCCTATTCCAACCAAACTGTACCTGAGAGCTTTACCTCCTCAGGCCCTGCCACCTATTTGTTCGAAGCCAATGGTACCCGAAAAGCTTCGCCAGAAATTCGACAGTCACCGCAGATTGCTGCCGTTGATGGTACGAACACCACTTTTTTTGGTACCGATTCCGCTAGAGATGCAGACGCATCACCCAACTTTTTCGGAACTTCCGCCGCCGCGCCGCACGCCGCGGCGATTGCATCACTCATGCTTGATGCGAACGCATCGCTAACGCCATCGCAAATAAAATCTATCCTTCAAAACACCGCAATGGATATCCACACAGCGGGATTTGATGTGCGGACCGGTTCGGGTTTGGTCAATGCATTTGATGCAATTTATAGCGTCGCTCCCTCTCCGATTAACTTCTCCGATAATTTTTCGATAGGGGCCCTAAGCCAAAGATGGGAGACTCATTCAAACGGTAACGGACGAGTTGGTGTGCAAACGTCGACCGGTTCAATCGTCAACAACCCGCATCTAGTCTTAGACGCAATGGATCCAGCCCCTGTCGGCAACACCATTGTCTCTCGTAACGAAGCGATTCTTCATGTCAATGCAGAAGGCAAACAAGATGTCACTTTGACTTTTACGCAACAGGAGTTCTCCGACGTCGATCATCCGATGCCTGCGACGTTCGTGGGCAGTTCCAACACGGATGGTGTCGCGTTTAGTGTCGATGGAACCAATTGGATTCGACTTGTCAGTCTGACCGGTGCGGATTCGACGGCGGCGGCACAAACGCGTACTTTTAACCTTTCCGTTCTCGCAGCAACAAACGGACTGACGCTGGGTTCGGACGTTCGCATCAAGTTTCAACAATTCGGCCAAAGCCCGGTCCCTGCCGAAGGCATGGCTTTCGACAACGTTAGCGTGACAGGCGTGGGTGGTTCATCATTGCCTGCGGTTCGTGAACAGTTGAAAGGTGCTAATTTCACCGGGGCAACGATCGTTACGCAGGGGTATCAATTAAGCGGTGTTGGGCAAGGCGATGCATTGATGCCGCTTGCCGAACAGATTAAGACCCGCGCGGACGCTTTGAACGGTAACGACGGAGCCTGGATCATCGATGTCGACGTCGATTCTCAAGGTCGACAATACTACGATTTGCAAGGCTCGTCGCCGGTTGGTCGGGGCGAAGTCGTCATACTCTTCGATTGGGCAACGGAATCCGACGATGGCAGGCCCGGTTGGACCGAAGCTGCTGGGGACGCGTTGTTCACGTTGCTGGTTGATTTGGGATTGGTCAAATTAACAGGAAACGTGGCAAGTCAAATACCGTTGCATTTCATCGCGCACAGTTTCGGTGCAGCCGTTACTTCCGAAGCGGTGCAAAGACTGGGGTATTTCAACATCCCGGTCGATCAAGTGACTTTTCTCGATCCGCACGATTTCGATCAACCTGGTTTGCCATTCGACGGTGCGACGGAAACAGGACAGTCAGTCTTGAATTTACCGACCGGTTATGGAGCGACGGTGTGGGGCAATGTGGGCTTTGCCGACGTCTATTATCAGACTCGGAACCAACAGGAGATCTCCATCGCAACGCCCGGCGGTCGGCCCATCCCTGGAGCTTACAATAGGCTCCTCGATACCGAGTTACCAGCCGGAAATCCATACACGTTTACGGATTTTGGTGGCGATCATTCGTACGTATGGAACACTTTTTACGCTGCAACGGTTGATGGTGGATTGTCTGGATTGCAACGTCCCGGAAGCACGCCGGTCAACTACACGCAGACGGGTTGGGCGTTTAGCCGCCTCGCTCGCCAATTCGGCGTGGGACAAAATCGTCCTGCTGAAACCTTTTTTACTACGACAACCGATCTTCAAGACCATCGCTACAGTCCGACGACGATTGTCAATACGACTACCGGCCAGCCCAACACGACGGGACTGGGCACAGTTGGGTTTTCAGGTGTCAATGCTGCCCAAGAGTTTACTTCGTACAAGTGGCCCGTTCCGCTGAGCGGCGCTACTGCATGGACACCTTTGTCGATCTTCAACGGAGATTTTCGTTTCGTCGACGCAACGCCAAGCTTGGGAAACCTGCCTGGCTGGAATTGGCACGACGGGCGAGCGATCGCACAAGTCACCGGTGCTCAGAGTTACTTGGTGCTAAATTCTAGCTCTCCCAAGGTCACGCACAATCGATTATACGTCCCTAGCGGTGGCGCGTTCCTGCAATTCGATCTGAGGCGAACGACTTCAAGTTCATCGGACTTTTTGCGAGTCTCGCTGGGCACTACGGAACTGGGACGAATCCCGCTCAATTCGCTTGACGCAAGTCTGTCGATGCGCGAGCTGGCCATTCCTAAGTCGATGCGAAATCAAGGTCACACATTAACCCTCGAGTTGATTGACTCAACCGGCGCGGCCATCGAGTCCACAGTTCAGATCGATAACCTGCGTTTCGGAATTGGTTTCGAAGGTCGAACGGGAGACGTGATCGTCGTTGACTTGTCGAAAACGGTTCGCGGTACGGCGTATCAGTCGGTCAATCTGGCCGGAATGACGGGCGGTCAAGTTTTCTTTTCGGACCAAGTCGACGGAACGCCTTTCAGCCAGAGTGGTCGGTTTTATTTCGTGCCATCGACTTCGGCAAGTTTTGTTGATGCAACGCCAGCAGAAAAAGGATTCCAAGGCCAAGCTGCGGGCAGTTTTCTCGTTGATGGCCAGCCACACGATTTGAGAATCGACGTGCTCCCTGGATACACTGCCGCTGGTGATGGCACGGTCATGTCGGGCGCTTCGCGTGTGGCCGTGATGTCACAGCAGCAACGACTGAATTACCTTGGATTCCCCGACAAGTTCGGTGTGCCTTTGGTGATCGACGGGATCTTTGGTCCCAAGACAACTTCATCGATGCAGTTGTTCAAAGCCGCTACGGACTCATCTGGCGAATCCAAGCCAGCATCCGAAGACGGTTCGTTGGATGCAACGACCCTCAAGTGGCTGAATGCGGTCAACGCGCCAAAGTGGGTTCAGTACACCACGCCCGAAGGAACACAACCGCTGCCAGCCACCGAGGCGTTTGGAACGAGCTGGATGGTCGATACGACCGTCGCTGCCTTAGCGGCATTTGCAGGAAATCAGCGGGTCATTGGATTCAGCGTGAATGCGTGGAATGACAATGCTGCAGGCACGCGTCATCCAGCCGGGATGGATGTCGATATCGATATATCGGGGTTGCCGTACACCGAAGTGGGGTTGATTGGCTTGTTGCGATCATTCGTCAACAATCTGCGTGGCGGCGCTGCCATTGGGAAATTTGCAATGCGCGATGCTGCGGCCGTAACTGCGTTTAACGCCGCTACCGATCTACCGAACTACGCCGTGCAATCCAACGATGTCCCCGCTGGAGTCGTGCATATCGATTTGAAGCCACCTGGATTGCAAGTTCTGAGCCCGATCGAAGGCACGCAAATCGCTAACGGACTCAGTGCGACAGGACGGTCCTTTGGAGGATTGGCAACGCAAGGTGTGCTGGGTGAGCCAATTCCTTTGGT
>JANMNK010000500.1:0-5339 GCA_031373875.1 Pirellulaceae bacterium
ACGAGTTACCAATGGAGCGCTGCCGACCCAAGTACGGCTTCGGGGTAGCTGCTCGATTTCGGCCAAGAGTTGTAAATCGCCGATTAGTTCCTGGGCGGACTGGTATCGATCCGTTGGTTTTTTTGCAACGAGCTTAAAAAGGATCGCAACCAATTCCGGTGACAAGTCATCTCGGAAATGACGAGGATCGTCGGGCATTTCACTTGTATGCTTGAATAGTTTTTGGACTGCAGTGCCATCGGGGAAAGGGGGACGCCCGGTCAAGATAAAGTAGAAAGTACATCCTAACGAGTACAGGTCGCTTCGCACGTCGGCATCGCGAGGATCTTTGGCTTGTTCTGGCGACACGTAATCAAACGTGCCAAGCGTGACGCCGCTAGCCGTGATATCATGCGACGATTCCAAAGCGGTCATTCGGGCCAGTCCCATATCTACCACTTTGATGATGCCCGACGGTGTGACCAGCACGTTGGAAGGTTTAATATCGCGATGAACAATGTTTCGCGATGATGCGTGGTCGAGCGCTTCTGCAACTTGCCGGATGTAGTAAACAGCATCATCAACGCTCAATGGGCCTTGGGTTGAGACAAGATCACGTAGATTAGTGCCTTCGACAAATTCGAAAACGATGTAATTCCAATTTTCGGACTCGCCAAAGTTGTAAACGCGAGCAATATTGGGATTGTCGAGTTTCGCCGCACTTTGGGCTTCGATTCGGAAGCGTCTTAGAGTATCTGCGTCGCGTCGGGCAGCAGGGATGACTTTGACGGCGACGGTGCGGTCCAGCAATTTATCGTGGCCGCGAAAGACTGCACCCATCCCGCCCCCGCTGATGATGGCATCGAGGGTGTAGTGATCGAGCTCTTGGCCAATTAGAACTTGTGCGAGTTCGGCAACGGTCGGGGGGCGAGCGAATGCGTCGGCGGCTTCGACGAGCGATTTGCTGATGACCGTTTTGTCGACGGGATCGACCGGCAAATTGTCGTGGGATTGCGGTGCGGGAATTCCGACGCTCGCAGATTCTGGACTCACCGCTCGATCCGAATTTTTGATTTCATCGATCGAAGAAGGATCGGTCATTGGCCACAATTTGCCTCAGAAAAGTTAGACTACTGCCCCTTTGTCCACCATATACAGGCACTGGGCAAGCGTCAATGAAGCGGAAGCTAATTGGTGGACGGATGCAAATTTCGACTTACGAAATGTCCGAATTTGCTTAAAACTCTGTGCCAGGAGCAAGTAATGACAAAACGAATTCTAGTCGCGAACGTCGCAGATATTCCCGTTGGCCAAGGCAGGGCTTTTCCCGTCGATGATCGCATGATTGCAGTTTTCCATGAGGGAACGGATTTTTTTGCGATCGATGATATGTGCCCGCACATGGGGGCTTCGTTAGCCGAAGGTTATCTAGAGGAAGGCTCCGTGGCGTGTCCATGGCATGCTTGGCGATTCTCCATCCGTACAGGCGCTTGGTTAGATAATCCGCGAATCTGTGTCGCCTCTTACGTTGTACACGTGATCGATGATCAAATCTTTTTAGATGTTCCTGATGATAACGATCCCAAAAAGCCATAACGCTAACGCTTCGATGGTTTAGGTCATCATGAGCGCGATGTACTAGATTATTTTTGATTCGCCGGGTTGCAGAACGACTGGCGTGGCAGAGGTTTGGCTTTTGATCATTTCAGCCCAACCGAGTGCATCTTGAGCGATCGGAGGCCAGGTGTTGTAGTGTGTTGGTAAAACGAATTTAGGAGTCAGGTACTTTGTCGCTTCGACACTATCGCTCGGCCCCATGGTGAACAAATCACCAATGGGCAGAATGGCCACATCGAGCGCGGGGCGGCCAATCAAACTCATGTCGGAGAACAAGGCTGTGTCGCCAGCGTAATAAATGCGTTTGCCTTCCAATTCTAAAACGAATCCACCGGGATTCCCGCCATTCGTGCCATCCGGAAGGACGGACGAATGCCAAGCGACTGTCATCTTCACCGAGCCCCACGGCATCCTTGCTTGTCCGCCAAAATTCATACCCAGCGTGTTTTTGACGTGATGTTTTTCTGCAAACCAATTTGCAATTTCGAAATTGGCCACAAATAGTGCGCCGCATCGATTGGCAATCGCAGCAGCGTCGCCGATATGATCAGAATGGCCGTGCGAAATCAAAATCGTTTGGACGTTGAGATCCTTCGCCGCACAGGACGCACTTGGGTTACCCGTCAGAAATGGGTCGATGAGGATGCGATGATCAGCAGTTTCGAGCAACCATGTCGAATGACCCAGCCAAGTAATCTTCATTCGTAGGATTCTCCAAAATCAAGTTCTTCCTGAAGCAAGTTTCATAGATCAACTATTTTCGGCCTAGAAGACGATTCATATTCTTCTTATACGCTTCGACGCCGGGTTGGCCATACGGATTGATTCCCATCAAGCGACCTTCGACGACAGTTGCCAACATCAGCATTTGGAGCACTTGGCCCATGTGCAATTCATCGGTGCGTGGAAGATGAAGGTTCGTTGTTGGTCGTCCATCGTCGCGCAAAGCTTCATTCGTTCCTTGGATCGCAGCAGCCATGATTTCCGGAAGTGTCTTGTCACTGATCTCGTTTAATGAATCGGGGTCGCTATCTCGGCGTCCGATGGGGAGAGCATCGAACCGGTACTCGTCGACGATAAAATTATTGAAGACTTTATTCGGCGCACCTTGTTGGTGTTGTTGATGACGCGAATGTAGATCTCGTGTATTGACGGTGGTCAATGGCGTAAATCCTAGTCCATCCTTGCCAAGGCTTTCTGCGGAAAGTTGATCGTACCACATGCCAAGCGACTCAAGCGATTTGCTCCAAACCGATTGAACGCGAATGTCGATGCCCCGGTTCTTTTCAAGCAAATGATTGACCGCTACAAATTGGAGAACCACGTTGGTCTCGGCAGGAGTTTCGCGGAAATGGCGATTCATTTCAACAGCCCCGCTCAATAATTCGATGACGTTTAAGCCAAGTAATGCTGCGGGTACCAATCCGACGGCCGTCAAAACCGAGAATCGACCACCGACCCCGTCTGGCACTGGAAATAATTCTTCGCAGCCAAGTTCGGTGGCCAGTTTATGAAGCTTGCCGCTATCGCCGGTCACGGGGACGATCAGACTTTTTGTTAAATCTTGATTGGCCCCACAGGATTCTTCCAGTGCCCGCAGGAACTGGCGAAAAGCGCCGGCGGTTTCCAGCGTGCCGCCGCTCTTGCTAATCACGACTAACGCCCACGGTCGTCGATCGTCGTCGTTCATGCCAATACGCTTATTCGACAGTAGATGCAACAGTCCCTGCGATGCGTCGTTGTCGACATTGTTTCCTTCGAAGTACATCCGCGGTTTACTGCCACGTTCACCACGCGTCAGTTCATTCCAATAGGGTTGGCAGCAAGCATCCATCAGTGCCTTGGCACCCATATAGGATCCGCCGATACCAAGAACGACGACGCGATCCACTTGCTCCTGCAATCGGTTTGCAAGCCGGAACAGTCGCCCCAGTTCACTCTGCTTTCGATCGGCTTCGTACTCTTTAAGCAACCGTTCTGGCAATGGAATAAAGCCAGCATCCAGCGGTTGGTAGCTTGCTGGCGTTGGAATTTCGCCCGCCAGCATTTGCAGTTCCTCTCCCATCATCGCATCGCGAATGGATTCCAGTTTCGCCGAAATTTCACGAACGTCCGCAGGGTCGATGCCATGCTTTCCAATAAACGCGCCTTTGGAATCGAATCGAAGTGGTTCGAGAGAATTTCGTCGCGGCTTCATGAGAGCCCTCGTCAAGCAAAAATAGCCAATTGGTTTTGAACAATAATTTCGGGCCTAGGATACCAATCTATTTCAAGTTCAGCTATCCGACTTCCTATTGGATTGAGCCCGAAAGACCTTGCGAAAAGCAGATCTGGTCGTACCCGAAATCGTCTGCAAGGTATTTGTCTAGGCGTCGCCACCTTGAAACGACTGGTTCACACAATGCCTGGGAGAAGTCACAATGTGCATCATTCGGACATCACTTTGTTTTACTTCGTTTGACATCAATTCGACCGACCAGAAAGCCTGATAATGGACATCCACGATCTGACCCGCGAACTGAAACAGCAGAATGCTTCTAAAATTGTTATGTTAGTTGCCGATGGACTTGGCGGATTGCCGATGACTCCGGGCGGAAAAACAGAACTGGAGTCCGCTTGCACTCCCAACTTAGACGCACTTGCAATAATAGGCGTTCAGGGCGGCAGCATTCCGGTAAAACCTGGAATTGCTCCAGGCAGTGGACCGGGTCACTTAGGGTTGTTCGGATACGATCCGATCCAATACCAAATTGGTCGTGGCGCGTTGGAAGCCACCGGAATCGGTCTCGAATTGAAGCCTGGTGATGTTGCCGTACGTTGCAATTTTTGCACGATTGACAAAGCTGGCTTGATCGTCGATCGACGCGCAGGACGAATCAGTAGTGAGGAGAGCGCGCCGATTGCAGTTTCCCTCCGTCAAGTTCGCATTCCTGGTGTCGACATCGTCGTTGAGCCCGTAAAGGAACATCGCTTTGTGGTCGTGTTTCGGCAGACGGGTTTAGGAGGCCATGTCTCTGATACCGATCCTCAGCGGACTGGAGCATTGCCTTTAGAGCCTGTTGGCCATGATCCTGCAAGTCAAAAAACGGCCGTGATTGCTAAGGAGTTCCTACAACAAGCTAAATCGATTTTGGCTGGTCAATCGAAAGCCAACTTTTTGACCATGCGAGGTTTTGCAACCAAGCCTAATTTGCCAAGTTACGAAGATGTGTATGGACTTCGCGCAGCAGCGATCGCCGTGTATCCCATGTATAAAGGTCTGGCAGCACTCGTTGGAATGGACGTGATCGGCAATGCGTCAACTTTGCAGGACCAAATAAATGTCCTTAAGGACGCTTGGGATAAATACGATTTCTTCTTTATCCATTTCAAATACACCGACAGCACGGGCGAAGATGGCAATTTTGATGCGAAGGTAAAACGTATCGAGGAGCTAGATGCGATCCTTCCGCAGATTAACGCCATGAAGCCTGACGTGTTCATCGTTACGGGGGATCATAGCACTCCCAGCTTCCTGAAAAGTCACTCTTGGCATCCGGTGCCAACCCTGCTAGTTTCCGACTGTTGCAGGCCTGATTCGCACGTTGTATTCAATGAATCGACATGCATCACCGGCGGCCTTGGGCATTTCGAAGCTCTGTACTTGATGACCTTGGCGCTTGCAAACGCTGGTCGGATGGGCAAGTATGGAGCATAGGCGTTGTCTGGAATTACGTTTTCTACAGATGCTATTCAAGTTATTA
>JANMNK010000507.1:0-5513 GCA_031373875.1 Pirellulaceae bacterium
CAAAAGTTATGGTATTATCAGTACTAGTAGATCCAGTAAGGTTAAACGAATTACCATTGAGACTATAGAACTTGTTTTGATTGGTTGATTTGTCAATTCTAGAGATCGAAGCTATCATGAAAGTCTGGGTGGTAAAATTACTGTCTCGACTGGCGTGTTGCATTGTACTGAGGAGTTCTTAGCCGCAACTTGGCTAAAGATGACTTTGCCGCCGGGCGACTACTGTTACCTTGAAGTCACGGATACTGGATGCGGAATCCCCGAAGATAAACTTGCTCGCATTTTCGACCCATTTTTCACAACCAAGTTCACCGGTCGTGGCCTTGGTCTATCCGCGGTACTCGGTATTGTACGAGGTCATCACGGAGCCATTGACGTTAAAAGCGAGGTCGGCAAAGGCACGACCTTCCGAGTCTATTTCCCAGCCTCGACCCAATCCGCACAACCTTTCATTCAATCCCAGCGTCCATCCAATGACACTTGGCACGGACACGGATTTGCACTGCTAGTCGACGATGATGCAAGTGTACTGCAAGTTGGAAAAAGTATGCTCGAACGTTTGGGCTTCGAAGTGCTCACTGCCATCGACGGCGTCGAAGCAATCAGGATATACGAGCAGCGTGCAGACGAAATACAGATTGTGATCTTGGACCTAACAATGCCAAATTTGGACGGACAGCAGACCTTGAAAGAGTTGAGGCACATTCGAGTAGACGCACCTGTGCTGCTTTCGAGTGGTTACACTGAACAGGACGTCATGCGACGCTTGGCGGGAAGCCGTTATTCAGGGTTCGTCCCCAAGCCATATTCGGTTGAAAACTTGATGACAGTCATTCAGGCTGCCTTGCACGAATAGGCTTCAGTGGCGATTGTTTTCGACTCCGGTCGTGTCGAAAGCTGCCCGTCACGCCAAAAGATCGCGAACAATTTTCCCGTGCACATCCGTCAATCTATAATCGCGACCTTGGAAACGGTACGTCAAGTGCTCGTGATTGAACCCAAGCTGATTTAAGAGCGTGGCGTGGAAATCGTGGACATGAACAAGGCCTTCGGTCACGTGAAATCCTAGATCGTCGGTTGCACCGTGGACGTACCCTGCACGAAACCCACCTCCGGCGACCCAAATGGTAAACGCATCGACATGGTGATCGCGACCTGCTATTTGCTCGCGGATTTCACCCATCGGAGTTCGGCCAAATTCGCCACCCCAAATGACGATCGTTTCGTCCAGTAAACCACGTTGTTTTAGATCGCGTACCAATGCAGCAGCGGGTTGGTCCACTTGTTTGCATCGTTTGGCCAAGGGTTCGCCAAGATTCTCATTCGGACCACCATGATCATCCCAATCGGTATGGTAAAGCTGGACGAATCGCACGCCGCGTTCGACTAATCGCCGTGCCAGCAAGCAATTGTTAGCGAAAGAATTCTTGCCTGGCTCGACCCCGTAGCTTTCTAAAATCTCGCTTGGCTCATCAGCGAGATCCATCAATTCCGGAGCGCTTGTTTGCATCCGGTAAGCCATCTCGTAGGCATTGATTCTTGTCTGAATTTCAGGATCGCGAGTTTCGGCCAAGCGTATTCGATTAAGCTCTCCTACCATGTCGACCATCTCGCGCTGATGGCGGTCATCGAATCCTTTGGGATTTGTCAAATTCAGGATTGGAGCGCCAACGCCACGAAAAGGTACGCCTTGAAACGAAGTCGGCAAAAAGCCACTTGACCAAAGCGCATTGCCCGCTCGAGGCCCTCTCGGACCGGATTGCAAGACAACAAAGCCGGGCAGGTCGCGTGATTCGCTTCCCAGTCCGTAAGTTACCCAAGCGCCCATGCTGGGCCGACCGGGTGCTTGGAAACCGGTGTTCATAAAAAGTTTTGCTGGTCCGTGATTGAAAACATCCGTCTTCATGCTCTTGATCCAACAGACGTCATCCGCAACCGTGGACATATGCGGCAACAATTCGCTTAGTTCGACGCCGCATTTGCCTTGCCGAGCAAACGATCGTTTCGTACCCAGTAGTTTGGCATCTTTCCCAATGAATGCGAAATTCTTCTCTTTTGGGAAAAACGAATCCGGTGCCGATTGTCCGTCCAATTCTCGCAACTTGGGTTTGTAATCAAACAACTCGAACTGGCTTGGTCCGCCCGCCATGAAAAGATAGATCACGTTCTTGGCTCGCGCTCGGAGGGGCGGCTTGCGAGGCGCCATCGGGTCGCTGACCAAGCTCGCATCGTCCGCTTTCGCTGATTGCTCCGAAGCCAGAATTTGGTGTAACGCTAAAGCACCTAATCCCACGCGGCAATTTTCCAAGAAGTGCCTACGCGTATTCTCACGGTCTGGGGCATGTTGCGCTGCGGCGATAATCGAGTTTTTTTCGTTACCCATTTTCAACGAACCTTGGTTTGTCTATTCGCGCGTAATAAATTCATCGGTGTTCATGATCGCACGCGCCACGGATGTCCAAGCAGCATGTTCTGCGTCAGGTATGTCGCGGTTGTCTTGTTTGTCAGCAATACTGTTTGCCGATTGCGCGTCGTTTGCAAAGTACTCACGCTGGCGGTTCAAGTATTTTATCAACGATTCTCTTTCTTTATCGTTCGGTCGCCGGGACACTGAATAAAGAAACAGTTGATCGACACGAGAAGCGTCTGCCTGCTCGAGGCCCGTCTCATTCAGAATGCGTATGGCAAGTGCTTGGGCTAGTTCAAACATGGCTTCGTCGTTCGCCATCGTCAGAGCTTGCAACGGCGTGTTGGATCGGACGCGGCGAGTACAGACACTTTGGAAATCCGGCGTGTCAAACGTCGAGAGCATTGGGTACGGGGCACTTCGATAGAACATCGTGTACATACCGCGACGGTAGCGGTTCGAATCGGTTGCCGCTTTCCAGTTCTTGGAATTCTGGGTAAAAGCGTAAACACCTTCAGGTTGAGGCGGCAAGACGCTTGGTCCGCCGACAACGGGGGACAATTTTCCGGATGCGGAGAGGGCAACATCGCGAATGATCTCCGCGTCAAGTCGTAAGCGGTTTTGTCGGCCGAGTAGCAGATTAAGCGGATCTTTGGCGGTGATGTCATCCCGGTGTACTGAACTCTGTCGATATGTACCCGATGTCACGATTAACCGATTGTCTTGTTTTTGCGACCAACCGTTTTCGATGAATTGTCCAGCTAACCAATCAAGCAATTCGGGATGCGTAGGATTGGCCCCCTGCGTTCCAAAATCATTTTCGG
Source organism: Pirellulaceae bacterium (assembly GCA_031373875.1). Taxonomy (GTDB): domain Bacteria; phylum Planctomycetota; class Planctomycetia; order Pirellulales; family Pirellulaceae; genus JANMGV01. The sequence goes on from JANMNK010000507.1 coordinate 3,232, forward strand.
TTTCGACAATTCCGCGACCAAAATATTGCATCCACATACGATTGACCGTCACGCGTGGCGTCAGAGGATTGTTTTTACTTACTAGCCAACGAGCTAGATCCAATCGCGTTGGAGGTGAACTTGTTGGCTGAGCGGTCAACGGCGGGAGGACTCGGCAGACGTTTGGTTCAACCGGACCAGTTTCTTTGTCGGGGCGAAGAAAATCGCCTCGAGTTAAGATGTAAGTTGGACGGCGCTGAGCGACATCGCGCATCACCATCGTGTTGACTTGTGGACCAAGTCCGATTTTCTGACGCAACGCATTGAGTCGCTGGTTCGCTTCTTTGTAGTCCGTATCCACCGCAGCAAAAGCCGTTTCGACGTATTCCCGCTGTTCCTTAGTACGCTCCTTGGCCGCGACATGGATGGCTTCAAGTAGTCTGGGGTCAGACGCGGAGTCAGCGACTTGGGGACTCAGGGCCAACTGGAATCGGCCAAGGTTGTAGTCGTTATTTAACTCGTGCTTCAAAATAATTTTCAGACGCTTGCCGCCAGCCGCAACGGCTCGGCCGAGATTCAACCAAGCAATATGTTCTGAATTCATTGCGAGTGTTGCGCCAGATGCCACATTGATTGCCCAGCCAGTACCCGGGTTGCCGTCGATGAGATTTGCCACAGGATAGTTAGGCTGTGCGTGCGTGCTGATAGCAGACGTGAGCGGCAGCAGTTCATCATCCAAGTAGAACTCGACGGCCGTCAAAACGAAGTTTCCGTTACCGGCTAATCCCGGCCCGTTCTTTGGAAGCGATTCGTGCGGAATGGTCCTTAGCTGAAAGGAACCAATGGTCGTGTCGGCCGGTAGCACGCTGGATTCGACGACGTATATCTCCCGGAGAATTCCCTGGGTTGCCAGGATGGATTGATCATCTAGCACCGTGAGTTTGGCTTGTTCAGCTGTCGCTTTCTCGGGGACGATGACGGTCCAAGGCAATTGCTGCGGACTCAGACGTTGCGAGGAATCTGCAGTTAAAGAATCTTCCCATTTGCTCTGGCGATCAGCGCGAGTGGATTGCAGTTGATCCACTTCAGCAGATGCTGCGGTTAGTTCAAGCATCGCATCCGATTGGAAGTCTTGAACGAAAAGTTCACCCGAGTGAACATCGACGGTTGGTCCAACATCGTTAATGTCGGCGCACTGATTGAAGAAAGCCATCAGCTCGTAATACTCCCGGTGTTGGATTGGATCGAATTTGTGCGTGTGGCACTGGGCACAGCCAATCGTCAAGCCGAGCCAAACCGCGCCGGTCGTATTAACGCGATCGATTACGGATTCGACGCGGAATTGTTCCGGGTCGGTGCCGCCTTCCTGGTTGATGAGTGTGTTGCGATGAAACCCGGTCGCAATCTTTTGGTATTTGGTAGCGTTGGGCAGGAGGTCACCTGCGAGTTGTTCAATCGTGAACTGATCAAATGGCATGTCATCGTTCAGAGCTCGAATTACCCAGTCGCGATACGGCCACATGACACGTTCGGCGTCGATCGTATAGCCGTTGGAATCTGCGTACCGAGCTTGGTCAAGCCAATGTCGGCCCCAGCGCTCGCCGTAGTGCGGGCTCTTGAGCAATCGCTCGACAAGTTGCTCGTATGCTTCGGGGCGTGTGTCCGCTACAAATTGCTCGACCTCGGCGGATGTTGGGAGCAATCCGATCAGGTCGAGATACACTCGTCGAATAAGCGTGTTCTTGTCGGCTTCTGGTGAAGGCTGAAGTTCGTGTTCGGCGAGTTTCGCGTAGATGAAATGATCGATTCCATTCCGAACCTGTGCTTGCTCTGGCAACGCGGGGGGAGGCGGAAGGGCTTCGCTCTTGATGGGCAAGAACGACCAATGACCTTGATACTCGGCTCCTTCGGATATCCAACGCTGCAAAATTTCAATTTCTTGTTGCGTCAGCGGTTTTTCGGTTTCGCGAGGAGGCATTACAGAATCAGGGTCATTCGAGCAGATACGGAGGACCAGTTCGCTGTCGCTTGGCTTACCGGGAACTATCGCTTTGCGGCCCGAGCCAACTGCGATCGCCACTTCGCGAACATCGAGCCTCAAATCCGCTTCGCGATGTTGCTCATCGGGGCCATGACAGGCGAAACATTTATTGGACAGAATAGGCCTAATATCGCGATTAAAATCGACCTTCGGTTCGCCTGCGAAGGAAGCCACAGCGAGGCAAATCAAGATCAGAAATAAGAGCGTGCGGCAAAACATAGTAACCCTGGAGAAACACGATTTTTGTCAGGAGTCTCTATTG
>JANMNK010000536.1:0-3297 GCA_031373875.1 Pirellulaceae bacterium
AAGAGCCACAAGTTCACGATTCCTGAGGATGAGGTGCCAAGCTAAGCGCCTTTTGGACCGCCACGACATTGAGATTTGGAACGGTAAGCGGCTGGTTAAGCACCTAAGCCGCGCTTCTGTGGCCTCAGGGCCGTCCGGCGATTTAAGGTCTCCCAAATGAACCGCAGGCGAGATTGGACTGCTCAGGAAAGCCAGCGACTGAAAGAACTCGTTGCGGGCGGCGCAACCCCCTTCAGGGCGGCGGCGGCCCTGAAGCGAAGTATTGTTAGCGTAACCAATCAGGCCCGAAAACTCGGATCGCCGTTTTCCCCAATCACGGAAATTCGGAAGAAATGGGCAGATACCCGTGGTCCTGCTGTAACGGCCAGACGTCACGTCTACCGGCTATTGGCAAACAAGGAAGCAGTGGAAGTTCTCTTCACACATATTGCTCCGCGTTTCATGGATAGACCAGGCGGATACACTCGGATTCTTAAACTCGCCAAGCCACGCCTCGGTGATGCTGGAAAGCGAGCAATCCTTGAGTTTGTTGGAAAGAATGATCGGGCTGCCAAGAAAGCGAGCAAGCCATCGTTTGCATCCTCTGAAGCATCAGATTCAACCGAAAACTCCTAATAGCAGTTTTCATTTAAGCAAAATGCATTTCAAAGGCCGCGTCGAACGACGCGGCCTTTTTTTATTCCGTTACAACGTCGCCCATCTGTCCAATGAAAACGATCCTGTACCGCACATAATTCGCATTCGTGCGCAAATCGCTTGCTGCAACCATTCGCGACGAAGAATACGTTGAGTACAGACTGATGCAATTGTCACTGCATGGTCGCGTATTGGGACTGTCTACGCGCCTTTTACATGCCTTGGAGCATTACACGCTAACGTTCTCGACTAGCCTCGGGCCTTGTTAACGACTGCGACCGTCGCTTATCGATGCAATGCAAATCAGCGCTCGCGGCGTGTCACCAGAAGATACCCAACGACATAGAATGAAATTACGTATTTGTTTTGAAAGCAGTACGACTTCGGAAGAGTGACTTGAATTTCAAAATATGAATTTCCTTCGCCCCTTCGGTTGAGGGACTTATTATGTGCTCACTATACGTCTATTGTGGATTTAATGACCACATAGTCGGCATTTACGATAAATCGAGGGAACTTTCACTGCTTGATGGCTTCCCAAAATGTTAGTTTCCTCAAAGAATGTATTAGATGATCATCAATGCACTGTCATGCGCAGCTTTGAGATTTATCAAGCAGATTTTCAAGCAGAACCGTGGACAGGATCCAGGATAATATGGCACGGCCTTCAGTCAGTCATCAACTTGACTAGGTTATCAAGCGAACGTGTCACGCGGAAAGTAAGAAATTTGCAAACTTACATGCTAAAAGTGCCAGGAAATTATCCTGACAAACTTACACACAATAATCAGATTTTTAAATTCGAATTAGGAGAGGCGACCCATGTCAAAAAAAGTTGTCCCAGCGGTAAATAAGTCACAGTTGATCAGGGAAATCAAGGAGAAAGATCCTTCGCTCAAACCAATTGGCATCTGTGAAATACTAGAAGAAGAGCATGGCATCAAGGTAATGCCAGCTTACGTCAGCACCATTCTTTCGCAAGCAAAGGCCAAGCAGCTTTCGGGTAGGGTTCCTGGCAAACGCGGACGCCCAAGCTTGGCAATTTCTAGAGCGGGAAATGTCTCGTTTGATCATCTTCTGAAAGCCAAACAGTTGGTTGCGCAGATGGGTGGCATCGTCGAGGCTCGTGCCGCAGTGGATGCTCTTGCTCGGATCATGAACGGTTAAGTGATTTGTCCCTCCAGTCCAATCCGTCCCTGACAACGCCTTTACTTCGCCTCCATTGAAATTCTCGCTTAACCGTCTGGTCGCCTGGAACCTGCGGCTTTCGCGATCGAAGTGGATTAGTTTTTGTTCATTTTGGCGATACACAATTAGAAACTGTGCGTCCGATGCGTGCGAAAAAACTATAATGGCCTTCAAATTGCTGTAGCACTGACGAGAGCTTGCGATAAACTAGACGAAGGGTTTTGCAATCGTTGGTGAAGGGGGCCTTACGGCAAATAAATCGCCGTGAAGTTTCTGCGATCGAATGGGTTGCATTCTGTGGTTGCGCGCGACATTCTCTTTTCTAGAACAGTTGCCTTGGCTGACGTCGCGCCCCATCATTGAGATCCCAGCAATCGTCGGTCAATCTACCTACAAAATTGAATTCTTAAACGAGCACAAAACTATGAACACTTACAGTCTCGATTACATCGATGACTTGTATGTGCAATACATCAAGGACCCGTCCAGCGTCTCTCCGGTTTGGAGACGCTACTTCGAAGAATTTTCGCTGGCGGCTCAGAACGAAAGTCCCGCGGACGGTGACGCTACGGGTAATGATCGCCTGGAGCTACCTGGTTCGGGCGATGCGACGCATTCTGATATCGCAACCAAAGAAGCTTTATGGCTTGCTCGAATGCAGGATCGGGTCGATCAACTGGTACGTGAATATCGAGTTCGTGGGCATTTAATGGCCCAACTCGATCCGTTGGGCATGGCCCGGCAGCAACCACCCGAACTGAACCCCGAATCGCATGGTCTGACGCAATCCGATCTGACGCGACCGTTTACGTGTACTGCACTTCAGTACGTCAATGGCAGTACGCTTGGGGATATTCTTCAAAAACTACGTAATACATACTGCCGTAGTATTGGTGCGCAGTTCACGCACATCGACAACCGTAACGTTCGCGACTGGCTTCAGCGCCGAATGGAAAGTTGCGAAAACCGGCTCGAGCTTTCTCGAGAAGTTCAAAAGCGCATCTACTCAAGTTTGGCGGATGCGACGATCTTCGAAGAGTTCATCCGTAAACAGTTTGTCGGTGCCAAGACGTTTTCCTTGGAAGGTGCTGAAAGCTTGATTCCTTTGCTGGACCGTACTTTGGAAAAAGCTGGCCAACACGAAGTAAAGGAAGTCGTTGTTGCTATGGCCCACCGAGGTCGCATGAATGTTCTGGCGAATATTCTCAAGAAACGCGTACAGAATATCTTTTGGTCATTCGATGACCCGCAACCCGAAGTTAATCGAGGCGGCGGTGATGTTCGTTATCACATGGGTTACAGCAGCGATTGGAAGACGAGCACGGGTGCGATGGTTCACATTTCGCTGTGCTTCAATCCCAGCCATCTCGAATTCGTCAATCCGGTCGCTTTAGGACGCTGCAGAGCAAAACAAGATCAGCAAAAGGACACTCGCCGCAGCCAAGTCATGACGATTCTCATTCACGGCGACGC
>JANMNK010000355.1:0-5887 GCA_031373875.1 Pirellulaceae bacterium
GAGGCGGATTGGCGAGGCACTTCTTAACGTCGGGATCGCGCTGCCGAAACACCGGGTAGGCTGACTGACCAATCGAAACGACCTCGACGACCAACTCTTCGGCCAGTTCCAACGCTGCCACGAACTGCTGCGGCAGAAGCCGGTCCAGGCCGAAGTCCGTGAGCATGCTGAACCTCGTCAGCGGTGGCGTGGTCTTCACGACCATCCAAAAGTTCGCCCCCGAAGAAAGGGGTGCGCGAATATCGTTGTTGTCCGATCGGCGGCACATCGTCGTAATCGCCGACGAAGCGCATCGCGGCCAGTACGACCTGATCGACGGGCTGGCTCGCAACATGCGGGACGTCTTGCCGAACGCCTCGTTCATCGGCTTCACCCGCACGCCGATCAAGCAGAACGACGCCAACACGCGGGCCGTCTTCGGCGAGTACGTCTCGGTCTACGACATCCAGCAAGCGGTCATCGGCGAGGCCATGGTCCCGATCTACTACGAAAGCCGCATCGCCAAGCTGAGCCTGAACGAAGCTGAATTGCCCAAGGTCAATTCCGAGTTCGAAGAAATCACCGAAGGAGAGGAAGATGATCGCAAGCAGAAGCTCAAGACCAAGCAGGCCGCGCTGGAAGCACTCGTCGGCAGCGAGAAGCGGATTCGCTTGATCGCCGAAGACTTGGTCCAACACTTCGAGCGGCGACTGGAAGCCGGGCGGGTTGATCGTGGACCTGATCGGGTTGGCTGATCCGCTCGCCGATGCGCTGGCGATGTATGCCAACGCGACGGGCGCGCGCGACAAGCCGATCAAGGAATTGCAGGACGAGGCGGTCCCGGCGATGCGGTCGGCGTTCGAGCAGTTGCGTGGGTTCTTCCACGGGTACGACTACTCGGCGGAGCTCGACGCGGAACCGGTCAAGAAGAGAAATGGTGGCAGGAACTTTGAGTAATTCACAGCGAAGGACCCAGTCGGCAGTGGAGCGGCGATCGGCAGAAGCTGCGGTGCGTACGCTTATTGCCAAATTCGCGCCCGCGCATCTACGGCTCATTGGCTCAGTGCGACGGAGGCTGCGAAAGCGTTTGCCTACCGCCTATGAGTTGGTGTATGAATATCGCAACTGGTTCGTCATCAGCTACTCGCCGAACGAGCAAGGGTACGAGGGCGTTCTTGCAATCCGTGCGAGCGAGGAAGGCGTTAAACTGTACTTCAATGGTGGCAAGAAATTGCCGGATCCTGAGAACTTGTTGCAGGGCTCCGGCAAGCAAATGCGCTGGATGCACCTGGAGGTCGCGTCCGCACTCGCTCGTCCGGAGGTCGCGAGCCTGATAGACAAAGCCATCGCTCTTAATCGCGTGCTGTTCGCGAGCGCCGGCCGCGGGCCGGTGGTCATTCGTTCCACACCGGGCAAGTAGCAAAAAAGAAGTTGAGTCACGAACTGTAAAACACTATCGGTTCCCAACAGTGCCATTCGTTCCTGGCACCTTTTCTGAGACGGCGACAGATTGAGTGGGACAGGCTCGACTAGTTATCAAAACGCCGCATCCTTGCGAATGCTTCTGCGTCCATCAGGCTCTTGCAATCTAATGCCGCACCACTTGAGTTGACCAACCTTCCTCGAGCTAATACGCTACTGACCATGATCGCGCCCGGCGATGGATGTGAGACCGAGCCCGCTTAAGTACCTCGCACATCGGTGCCATACCTCGCGGTATCACAAGAACAAGCATACTCGATTCCTTTTTCCACTCTCGCCAGAAATAGATGATAATGAATCCACAACAAAAAGCTGAATCCTTAGGAATTACGTTCACAAAACAGGAACCTGGCTATTTGGCAATGGTAGTTCGCACCGGTAACCTGCTTGTCACTTCGGGGCATGTTAGCGACATGAAAGGAAAACTTGGGGCTGGTCTGACGGTCGATCAAGGGAAGGCAGCGGCTCGCGAATGTGCGGTGAAAATTCTAAATTCGATTTGGAATTTTCATGGCACGTTAGATGGCCTTCGCGTATTGAAACTGCTGGGATGTGTAAACTCGACGCTGGAGTTTCATGAGCAGCATTTGGTGATAAACGGATGCAGCGATTTGCTGCACGAGATTTATGGAAAGACAACCGACGGATTCCACGCGCGAAGCGCGCTTGGCTTTGCACAGATTCCAACTGGTTCGGCCGTGGAGGTCGAAACAGTTTTTGAAATCAAGTGATCCCGCCAAAATGATTTCTTGCTTATAGATTTTCTTTAGACTAGAAAGTGAATAAATAACCGTTGAACCAAACTCCAACCTAAACTAAATCCCAATCCGATAGGTATAGCACTGCTGACAAATTTATGGATGCTGAGTTAATCGAACTTCAACAAGCTGTTCAACGATGCAAAGAAGTGTTTGTGCCTCGCGATGTGCGAGTGTTGCTGCAGCCTGCGCAACATATGGGGCTTGATGAGACCCAGACAGCTTTGCGTATGAGCGATTTGGCGCGCGGATTTATACTCAAGATCTACACGCAGGTCGCAAGGGCGGATGTCAAATGGAGCAGAGCCGAACAGGCAATCGGTGCTGACTTGGTGCGTGAGTTTTGGAACAGGGCGCTCGAGGGCTCGGAGCTCAAAGAAGCTTGGACGCATTTGATGAGCGAGTCCAACAAGCTGACTTGGGATGCCTTGACTGCACCGTTTACGAAATACCCGTCGCTACAGCCATTCCGCATGGAAGTCTTTACTGTGGGAATGCTGATTGCAAACATCATTGCCAAAGCAGATGGACTTGTCGTGCCCGGAGAAACCGATGCGTTGATGGGTATTGAGAGGGAGTTGGGTAACGCTTTGGGGATCAATCACCAAAGCGCTGACGTATCATCGGACGAGTGCAGCATTCCTGTGCTGTCCAGCGAATATATTTTGTCTCCGCTTGGGCAACCGGTGGCCAGCGAGACCACTTCACTTGCTCAAGCGTTGGACCAACTGAACAAACTAATTGGGCTCGGTGCAGTCAAAGGCCAAGTAACCGAGTTGACGCATTTTTTAGAAATGCAGCAAAAACGCGCGGCCGCAGGTTTGCCTATCAGCCAACACGCGCTGCATATGGTCTTCTCGGGAAATCCAGGTACAGGCAAGACGACGGTCGCTCGAATTCTGGCCGACATTTTTTGCGGACTGGGAATATTAACCAAAGGTCACTTGGTGGAAACCGATCGAGCCGGCCTCATCGCAGAATATGCTGGGCAAACGGCCACCAAGACCAATCGCAGGATTGAAGAAGCGCTGGATGGAATCCTTTTCATAGATGAAGCGTACGGACTGATCGATTCTGAAGCCGACGATCCCTACGGTCGCGAAGCCGTTCAAACGCTTTTGAAGCGAATGGAAGATCATCGCAAACGCTTGGTCGTAGTTCTGGCCGGATATACCGAACCGATCGACCAGCTTCTCAAGAGCAATCCTGGTCTCACATCGCGGATCGGCACCAAGCTTGTGTTTCCGGATTACTCACCGACGGAGTTGCACGCAATTTACGCAGCGCTGTGCGAGGAACATCGATACGTTCTGCTGCCGGACGCTGCCATACGTGTCCTGCGAGGGTTGGTTTCGTTGCATCAAAGACGCGATGAACATTTTGGAAATGCTCGATTGGTACGAAACGCGTTTGAGCGGACGATTCGTCGGATGGCGACTCGCATCGTACCTCTCGTGCCGATCACTCACGACCTGCTAACGCAGATCCACGCGGTCGACGTTTGTTTTCCGGACATCGCCGACAAAGAATGGAGCAAGATCGGCGACCAAGCTTTGACGGCCAAGTTCGCTTGTCCCAAGTGCCAACGTAGAATTTCTGCCACCGACACACGCGTGCTACAGCAACAAAAATGCCCGAAATGCGAGACGCTGCTGGCACTCGCATCTTTGACGAATGTAGTTTGGGAAGCGACGAGTAAGGCGAAAAAAGCGAGCGACGCAAGCGAAGTTGGCTAGTCCGCCACAGACTTCAGTGCTCATCATTTGCGAATTCATAATCGGGTCGTTTACAGATTCAAAAGTTGATCATGTGGCATTGTCAGCAGCAGGATATCGGCCCGGGAGTATGTCAATTCACAATTGGGACAGATCGTGGAGCGATGACTTATCGCCAAGCCATCGATGGTTGGAAAATGAATTCCCATTTCGCCGATTACTTTTCAACGCTGCTGTCAAATTCACCATTCGCTGCGTTTCGTTGGGAACTGCCCGGCATTCACTTGGGCAACTTGGATGGCGCGTTCGAGTTTGTGTTGGTCGACTATCCACGATTAAATCGCCCGTCGCGACCATCCGCCTTTGCCGAATACTTCGACATGAATTCGGAAGTGGTTCGGTTTAGCAATTTGAGTGGCGATACGGAGCTTGTCGTCCCCTGCCCCGTGGATCGGGAATGCAATTACTCCCATTTCGCTTCGTTCCTTCGAACCGCAACGAAGCAATAAATTCAGGAACTATGGCGGTTGGTTGGTGCGACGGTGTCCGAACACTTGGGCGTTCGCCCTATTTGGCTCAGCACGGCAGGAATGGGCGTCCCCTGGTTGCACGTACGCGTTGCGACCAAGCCCAAGTACTACGCCTATGAGCCTTATAAAGTCATTCCAACGTGAATCCCGAGAGGACAAAATATCAGGCGATCAAGTCTTGGACCACTTCGCCGTGGATATCCGTCAAGCGATAATCGCGACCTTGGAATCGGAACGTCAGTTTGGTGTGATCGAAACCGAGTAGTCTCATCCAAGTGGCTTGTAGGTCGTGCACGTGGACTTTGTTTTCGGCCACGCCAAAGCCAAGTTCGTCGGTTTGTCCGTAGTCGAACCCACCTTTCACTCCGCCTCCCGCCATCCACATCGTAAAACAATCGGGATAATGGTCACGCCCGAGAATCGCACTGTTTGCTGTGCGACCTTCGCGGAATGGAGTACGTCCGAACTCGCCACCCCAAATGATCAAGGTCTCTTCGAGAAGCCCCCGATCCTTGAGGTCTTTGATTAGTGCCGCGACGGGTTTGTCCATCGTCGCACACTTCTTGTTCAAGCCTTCGCCGATTCCTTCGCCCGGTCCCGTTCCATGGAAATCCCAACCCCAGTCGAATAACTGTACATAGCGAACACCGGATTCAACCAGTCGCCGTGCGAGCAAGCAGTTGTTTGCCAAACTCGACACGCCCGGTTGCGCACCGTAAGCTTCGAGAGTGGCGGCCGATTCTCGCGTGATATCCATCACTTCGGGAACACTCGTTTGCATGCGGAACGCTAACTCATATTGTGCGATTCGCGTTTGGGTTTCGGGATGGCCGAGTTCCGATGCTTGAATCGCATTCAATTCGTTCAACGTATCCAAAGTTTTTCGGCGAAGTGCGCGATCCATTCCGGCTGGGTCCGACGCATAAAGTACAGGATCGCCTTGGGAGCGGCACTGAACTCCTTGATAGACGCTTGGCAAGAAACCGCTGCCGAACGAATTTTTGCCGCCGTTCGGTTGAACACCGCTTGAGATCAAGACAACGAAAGCGGGTAGGTTTTCGTTTTCCGATCCTAGTCCGTACGTTGCCCAAGCACCAAACGATGGACGTCCGCTTCGCGGCGAACCTGTGTAAAGCATGAGTTCTGCAGGTGCGTGATTGAATTGATCTGTGAACATGGAGTGAACGACACACATCTCGTCGGCGACGGCATGCAGTTTTTCAACCGCGCTGGACATCCACATACCGTTCTTGCCGACTTGAGAGAATTTCTGCACTGTGCCAAGCAATTTTGGCGTGCCGGTTGTAAAGGCAAACTCGCGGCCTTTGATAAACGACTCGGGGCAGTCTTGGCCGTTCAACTCGATCAACTTGGGCTTGTAGTCGAACATATCCAGATTCGGTGGCGAACCGGTCATATGCAA
>JANMNK010000566.1:0-5179 GCA_031373875.1 Pirellulaceae bacterium
CCGCTGAATGCAAGCAGAGAGCGCGAGCGGGCAGGTTGTACCAGCGGAAATGCTTGACCGATCATCGGGAAATCACCAACACGAAGCCGATATCGTCCGCCTGCTGCGTATCGACTATCACTCAGCTCAATAATGTATTCGCCTGCTTCGATCGCTTGAAACGCGAATTGCGTATCTGGCCCCAAACGGTCATCGTCTTGGAAAATCAGTTTGGCGCCCTTCGGTCCATAGATCCGAACAACAGGATCAAATGCCGACCCGATTCTTTGCGACTGAACTTCGACTGCAACGCGTTGACCGGCACCTACTGTGAATCGGTAGTAATCGGCAGAGGAACCGTCGCTCGTGCCATCGACAGCGGACAAAAATGCGATGGACTGAGCGCTAGCCGCAGAATGATTTGAAGTGGACTCAGCCACGCTTGGAAGATCGTCAGCAAGCAATGTCAGGATTTGGCTGACACCGTTGGGCGTTGCAACGCAAAGACCAAAAGGTCCACAATGCTGAGTTGCATGCAAAGTAAGATCGATGGTCGCAAGTGTAGGTTCGACGGAGACAACTTCGATCTGAGCGCTACAGCTTGTCCATACGCGCAACGGTGCCGCGAATTCTTGGCCAACAATCGCAACTCGAGTCTTCTCGCCAGGCCGCACTCCGATTGGCAGTGCTCCCGATATCGTCACTTCCGCAGAACCAATCGTTGCCGCTACGAGTACCATCAAAAGCGGCGCGAGTTGGGTGCGGAATGAATTCATAACGGCAGGCTACACAAGTTCAGTCGAGGGAAGCACGGCAGCGAGTCAGATGAAACCGTAGGTGCGCATGCTGAGGAGAACCTTTGAAGTTTAATTCACCGAGCGTGCGTGGCGGCTTGCATAACTTTCGTCGCGGGAGGTGGGTGGTACTAAGGCAGGCGCAAAGTGCGTGCAGGAGCATGCACTTCGCATTATAGTATCTGTAGAGAGCGTGGTGCGACGCGGAATTGAGAGGCTTAAAAGAAAATCAGCCTATTTTTTCTTGCTTTTCCGAACGGCATAGTACTCTGCCAAAGTCACTTGACCGTCGGAATTGGAATCGATCGAGCTAAAATCGCCGTCGCTAGCGGCCCATTCGTCGACTGTGATGACGCCGTTCTTATTGGCGTCTGCTTTGGAAAGTTTATCCGCGCACCATTTCACCCAACGAGCTTCCGCATCGGCAGGAAGTCCTTCGGTCGACAGGCCCTTGGTGTCACCAGCACTTGCACCTGCTGCAGCGCCGGACGATGCCGTGGCTCCGTTTGCGGCATTCGCGCTACTGCTCGATGAACTCGTGCGATCTGCGAGTATGCCGTTTTTGGTTGCAGTCAAACATTCTTTGGTAGTGATCATTCCATCTTTGTTTGTATCGAACTGCAAGAACTTCTCTAACACAGTTTCATTCCAAGTCGACGCAAACTCCTTCATAGAAACTTGGCCGTCACCCGAAATATCTTGATCGGTAAACCAACCAGGCAAGCCTTGCACTTTGGATTCTTTTCCAATCGAAGGTGCTGTTCGATAGGATGCAATGCTCTTCCACTTGGAATCCTTGGCCTCTTCTTTTTCTCCTCCGCCGCTGGCCATCGCAGGCGCTGCTTGTCCGCCCCAGCCGCCACCGCCGCCACCCCAACCTCCACCGCCGGAACGACCTCGGTCTCCACCCGATTGCTCAGAAGAACCGCCTTGTTGTTCTTTGGCGATGCGTCGGCGTGCGTATCGGACGCCCAACTCTTCCTTAGAGACTTTTCCATCGCCATTGCGATCGTATTGCATTGGGTTGTCGCCCCAACGACCTGCTTGCAATTCAGTACTGTCGAGCAAACCGTCTTTGTTGGTGTCGTACCGACGTAAACGGTCTTCGGCTTCGCGAAGGTCTTCGTCACCAACACGCACGGTATAGATTTCAGCAGAAGCACCAAAACCATTTACGGCAGGTGGTTTATCTTTGCGGCCGAACCCAGGCACAAGCGATTTGGACTCGTCCAACGGTATCTCTTCTTCGCCACCACCCCAGCCGCCACCACCCCAAAACGATCCCCCACCTTCGCCACCCCCGCCTCGTCCCGAACGCATCCGTTCAAACTCGGCCGTGATTGTTGACAGAGGGATTGGTTTCGTGATGTCAAGCTTCGGATTGCCTTGAGCCATTCGATCGATAAAGAATCTGGCGGGACCTTGCATTTCGTCTGGATCGATCGAACCATTGCCGTTTGCATCAAGACGCGTCAGAAAGCTACTGGGATCGAAACCACCTCGCCCCATTCCGCCCATCATCATCATTCCGCCACCGGGAGGGCCGCCCATCATACCGCCGGGAGGTCCACCCATCATTCCACCGGGAGGTCCACCCATCATGCCGCCACCCGGACCGCCCATCATGCCACCGCCACCCCATCCGCCGCCGCGTCCGCCGCCTCGGTCTCCTCCGCGATCGCCCCGATCTCCGCCAGGCTGTGCGAACAGAGAATTCGCTGATAGCAGAAGACCAAAAAGGGCGACTAAGCAACGGGTCTGAGAGATCTGGAGCATATTCTCACATCCAATTTTGATTCGGGGCAACTCGTACGATTAGTGCAATCGCAATCTTAAGTTTACTTGGCTAATGAAGTTGGTTGAACATTGAAACGCGATCCGACAACACAAACCCCGTAACTTTCCAAGTTAATGAACACTTCCAACGAGCTTTTGTTTCGTTCGGAACCCTTCAAGCACCCTTTTGCCTTCGAGTCAAGTATCCGTGGTTGGTTTTGCGATTCGCTGTCAATTTGGCATTACGAAGCAAATTTTTAATGGTCCGCGGGTTGGAATTCGCATTTCCCCTGTAAATAACCTTGAATTATCGCAGCGTTCAAAACTGTTTATCGTTTGGCACGCCCATTGCTCAAGGTGCTGACACCCAAAAAGTTCAGCAGAAAAGCTGAAACAGCGACCGCACGATTTGTTTCCATGGGATGTGTTTCGACGGGCTTTGTAGAGAGCGAACCAGCGGCACAGCGAACGAGCAGTAAAGCGAACCAAAGATACAAGGAGATTTAGAAAATGGCTCAAGGCGAAAAAATTATTGGTATCGACTTAGGAACGACCAACTCCGTGGTTGCGATCATGGAAGGTTCCGAAGTCAAAGTTATTCCCAGCGCTGAAGGAAATCGGCTGACTCCTAGCGTTGTCGCTTTCAATGACAAGGCTGAGACAATCGTTGGCGAACCTGCACGTCGACAAGCTGTGACCAACCCCAAACGTACGGTTTTTTCCGTCAAGCGTTTCATGGGACGCCGCCACGCCGAAGTTGAGTCCGAAGAAAAGATGGTGCCGTACGAAGTCGTCGGTGGAGCTTCGGAATACGTCAAAATTCAAATCGGCGACAAACAATATACGCCTCAAGAAATCTCCGCAAAGGTCCTTCGCAAACTGAAGGAATCTGCCGAAGCCTATCTCGGTCATCGCGTTAGCAAGGCTGTGATTACGGTCCCTGCTTATTTCAACGACGCACAACGTCAGGCGACAAAGGATGCCGGTCAGATCGCCGGTCTCGAAGTCGCTCGTATCATCAACGAACCAACTGCCGCAGCATTGGCGTACGGTCTTGACAAGAAGAAGGACGAGAAGATCGTCGTATTCGACTTGGGTGGTGGTACCTTTGACGTCTCCGTTCTCGAAGTAGCAATGTCCGGCGGCGACGACGATAAAAACAGCAAGGTCTTTGAAGTTATCAGCACGAGCGGTGACACACACCTCGGTGGCGATGACTTTGACCAAGCTCTCGTCAATTTCGTTGCCGACGAATTCAAGAAGGATAATGGGATCGATCTACGCCGCGAACCCATGTCGCTTCAACGACTGCAAGAGGCTTGCGAAAAGGCCAAGAAAGAATTGAGTTCCGTCCCGCAAACCGATTTGAACTTGCCGTTCATCACGGCTGATGCGTCTGGGCCAAAGCACTTGCAGATGACGATCACGCGTTCCAAGTTCGAGGCGCTGGTAGATCACTTGATCGAACGTTGCCGCAAGCCGCTAATTCAGGCGCTTGAAGACGCCAAGCTCAAACCTAGCGATATCGACGAAATCGTTTTGGTCGGCGGTTCGACGCGAGTTCCAAAAGTACGTGAGCTCGTCAAGAACATATTCAACAAAGAACCACACCAAGGCGTGAATCCTGACGAAGTTGTCGCCGTTGGCGCAGCGATTCAAGGTAGCGTCTTGACCGGTGATCGTCGCGATGTGCTGCTGCTCGACGTTACTCCGCTAACGCTGGGTATCGAGACCGAAGGCCATATCATGACGCCGCTCATCGATCGGAACACGACGATTCCTGTTGAAAAGAAAAATACGTTCTCGACAGCTGCAGACGGGCAAACGGCGGTTACGGTTCGCGTTTTCCAAGGCGAACGTAAAATGGCGGCTCACAACCGATTGTTGGGTGAATTCAACCTCGAAGGAATTCCCGCTCAACCGCGTGGCGTTCCGCAAATCGAAGTCAAATTCGACATCGACCAAAACGGTATTCTCAATGTTTCCGCCAAGGATTTAGGCTCGGGCAAACAGGCCAGCGTCAAGATCGAGCAATCGAGCGGATTGAGCAAGGATGAAATCGAACGCATGCGTCGAGATGCCGAAGCGAACGCTGAAGAAGATCGAAAGCAATTCGAATTGGCCGAAGCAACCAACAAGGCCGAGCATTTGATCTATCAGCTTGAAAAGACCATGAAGGATCAAGCAGAAAAGTTGACCGAGTCCGACCGCCAACCTTTGGAGAAATCCATCGCCAAGGTTCGCGAAGCGATCGGCACCGCTAACGCTGAAACGATCAAGTCCGCAACGGGCGAACTCGAACAAGCATCCCAAGCATTGAGCAAGATACTTTACGAGAAAGCCAGTGCTGCAGGAACTGCTGGAGACGCGCAACCTTCCGCAGCTTCGCCAGACGACGACGCGATCGACGCCGAGTTCGAAGTTAAAGATAAGTAAAGCACAGCCATCAAACGTTGGCTTGCAATAGAAATCAAAAGGCCGCATTCATTAAGAGTGCGGCCTTTTTTCGTATTCGGATCGGCCGTCGCTAAACTTACGAATTGTCGCTACGCTATTACAAATGACTCGACGACATTTACCGTTTGCGATATTCGCATCTCTCTGCATCGTGCTGTTGTGGCCCGCGTTAT
>JANMNK010000707.1:0-10220 GCA_031373875.1 Pirellulaceae bacterium
CTTCATCAAGGAAAACCAATGTTTTTATGGGTATCGAAGATTAAATCACTAAAAACTGTGTTAAGTTGCCGATTTACTGTTGATACTGAGTCTCAGTAGCGGTAGATTTATTCGGGTCGGTTAAAAATTGTTTTTTGGTGACGGACCTACGTTCAGATTCGTGCATGGAAACTGAATTTGGCGTCATCGTTTTGACTGAATAAAGAGGGAGTTTTGAATGCGAATCGAACGTGAGCATAAGCGTGGCTTTACCCTTGTCGAATTACTTGTTGTGATCGCGATCATTGGAATTCTGGTTGGATTGTTGTTGCCCGCGGTCCAGGCCGCTCGCGAAGCGTCCCGTCGCATCTCTTGCCGCAATCAGCTTCACCAACTGGGGCTTGCGATTCATAACTACGAATCAACGTTTCGAGTTATTCCGCCAAGCACATTCAGTGAGGGCGGTGCGGCCAGCCAGCCTTGGTCTGGTCAAGCGATGTTGCTGCCATACCTGCAATCGACCAATCAGTACAACTTGATTGACTTCGGGCGAGGCTATCACGACGGTGTCAACAAGTCCGCGTTTCCGCCGAACGGCGTCGCGGCGATGAAAATTTCAAGCTTGATTTGCCCGAGCGAAACTAACGATAAGCCGCGTCTCAACAGCGTGACGCAATTGCCGGAGCATTTCCCGCTTTGTTATGCTCTCAACGTAGGCAGCTATTTGATTTTTGATCCGCAGACCAAGATGGACGGGGACGGGGCTTTCAGTCCCAATAACCCAATACGGCTTGCCATGGTGACCGACGGTTTAACGAGCACAATAGCGATGAGCGAAGTCAAAGCGTACACGCCTCGGATTCATGACGCGACTTTACCTGGGGAACCTCCCTACAATCCAGAGTCGGTTGCAGGCTCCGTCGTCGGTGGCGATTGGTCCCCAACGAGCGGTCATACAGAATGGGTCTGCGGTCGTGCCATTCATTCGGGTTTTACAACTTGGTTTCCTCCCAATTCTTTCGTGCCCTATGTTCGCGATGGTCGAAAGTATAGTTTCGATGTGACAAGCATTCGTGAAGGCAAAAGCACTACGTTGCCAACGATCGCAGTCATCACGTCCCGCAGTTATCACTCTGGCTTGGTCAATTCACTAATCCTCGATGGATCGGTTCGAAGCTTTTCTTCGTCAATCGACCAAACGACTTGGCGGAATTTGGGCTCACGCAGCGGCGGCGAGTCGATCGGGCAAGTTGAATAGTTTGATGAATGCCTCAGCCGATTAATATCTTTGATCGGTGGCAAACGGGTGAGCCGTCTCATTTCTCCGAACCAAGCTTGGCGGATCTAGTCGCTCGGAACTCGTTTATTTCCGAGCGGCTTCTTTGATTGCTAATTGAGCCGGGAAACGAAGACAAGACTTGCGTTAAGCTAGGTGAACGAATGATCCTACGCGGTGTATTTGGTCGAGGAAAGTGCTCAACGGAGAATGATCTTGCTGAGCCATACAACACGCAGGACGACTGCATGGCAATCAAAATCCAGCTTTTGATGAACGGCTCGTGAAATCGGTTTTAACTCTGCATCGTGTAGTGAAACAATTAAGGAATCGTTTGAAGCTCGTTAGTTTCCGAGTTCCATCGAAAGCGATTCCCGCTTAGTTCCATTGACTTTTCGTCCTTAGTTGGATGTGAGAAATGTCCTTGTCCGATTAGTTCGAAAGATGTTTCGTTGCTCACTCGAATACAATCGGCAGTGAGCAAGGCTTTATTGTCATCGCCTGTGTCGACTGTCAGGTTAACGTGCCCTTCCAGAACGAACGAGTCTTGCCGTATCTGCAATCGATCGGCAGTTCCAGCGACCTTATTGATTTGGATTTTAACGTTGCCCTCGAATTTTGCAGTCAATGATTCTTTGTCCATCATATTGCCGCTTTCGAAAATTGCTTCATCACCGTAAATGCTGAAAGGTACTTCTAAGTCTGTGTCTTCGAGCCGAGCAGAGACGGTTAATTGTGGCGCACGGAATGAAAAACCTGCAGCATTGGCACTGTACTGCACGTCTCCTTGGACTTCAGCGAATATCCCCATTTGTTTTAAAGCTTTCTGTAAATCCGCGTGATTCGCTTGGTTGCTTTTTCTTGCAGAAGAAATGATCATCTTCTCTTCTGATTCTTTCACGGTCGAAGCCTTATTGAGCATTTCGACCATTCCTTGCAGTGCTTGTTCGCCGATTTCATCATTCGAGGTGTGGACAATGGACGTGTGAGGAACATTGCCTTCGAGAACTTCATAATCGGTGTAGCCGATCTTCGCAAAGTACGCTTTGACCTTGGTCAAGTCCTCGTCGCTGAAAACAAGAGATAATTGCGAATCTGCCTTATCTACAGGCACGTTTCCCTGTGTCTGAGTCGCGACGTGAGTCGTCGCCAAGTCAAGCACTTCGCAGGAGACCATCACGACTAAGACGTTCTCCACTTCACCAGTTTTGCTAGAAAAAGCACCGCTGATTACAGCCGCTGAATCTTTCGGCAATTTGGTTTTGAGGCCTAACGCTTTGTTGCTCAAGTCGGGTGACTGAATCGTTAGCCCCGACGTTTGTCTCGGTAAGCCATTTGGATCTTTTTCGCCAACGGTAAACTCTCCTACTTCTCCAATCCCTTTGATGTTTAGTAGCATCTCTAACTCGACACTTCCATCTTGGTTGATTACCGGCCTAACTTGGATTCTGCTTCCAGACTCAGCAAGTCCGATCACCGGTTGATAGCCCGCAACCGTTCCATCCGCGTTCTTGATCGCTTTCGCTTGGACAACAAAAGGGGTTATTGTGGTGTCGCTGATAAATGCCGATTGCCCGTTGAACATGGTGATTCTAGGTGCTTGCATGATGTTCGACCGACGATCGCCTTGGACGTTTTCGGTCATTTCCGCTACTTGCTGCGCATCGAGAATCGCATAAAAAGTTGGTATGGCGACTTCAGGAACAGTCATCATCTGCAGTTCTTCGGATTTCAGATTAGTCGGGCCTTTGATGAATTTCGCTGGCTTTGCATTGCTTAGATTTGGTTGAATATCTGCCGAAGCAAAAGATGTCGTTAAGTTAGGATCAAAATCAACTCCTATTGGTTCGGTGGACTTGGACGCAGTCGTTGTGTTTGATTCGGATCGTGTCGTGTTTGGGCTCCAAGCAACTGTTGCATTTGAATCAGGCGAACTTTTCAGGTAGGGTGGAATTGGTCCGGCATTCGCGAAATTCGAGTTTGGCTCATTCTCGGCAAGCGAGGCCAGCGTTTCTTTTGACAATGGATCGGCGGGAGTCCATTGAAATGGCAGTTTGTTCAATTGTTCTGCTGGGATCGACAAGTACTTTATGCTTATACAAACTTGATCAAAGCCATATTTTCGTAAGTACTCGAGAGCGGACTCAACCTGTTTGATGTCCTCCTGGCTTCCTGCCACAAACAGGTCGTTCTTGAATACTCTTATGGGAAGATTTTCCCCGCCAACCCGAATATGCCCATGTTCGGGTCCGAAAAACTCGAAGAAATAGTCAGTACGTTTCGTCGGTTCAGACAAAAGTCGAACTCCATGCAAATGACCGATCAAGAAATCGCCTGCTGATCCTTCAATCTTCATCGGAGCAATCTTGGCAATCAAATCGGTCACGTCAATTCTTTTGAGAGTGTGTTTCAATTGACTGTTGGGTTTCAGAGTTCCAGGCTGTTGCAGATTTGTCTTGGGTATTATTGGTATGGGATTCGGGTATATCTTGCCCTTAACCTTAACTTCCACTTTGCTGTTCTTAGATTTGTCTTGAGCCATCATTGGACCGGTACCGGGCAGGATTGTAATAACTCCAATCACTAGCACTGCGATCGTAACCCATGAACCATGACTTCGACATCCTTGTCCCAATTGCATAATTCGCTCCAAACGATTCCGTGTGATATCCACCGGTCGCACCCCCGGCAACGCCGGAGCAACACGCAACTGGTGTTTTTGTTCCAAAACATCCAATAAACTGCGAGCGTAATTGGCGGGAGAGCAGCCCAATCGAGCAATCGTCTCTTCATCGCAACTTCGCTCGGATTCTAAAGTAAGCATTCTTGCGGCGAACCATATCAGGGGATGAAACCAGAACAGGCTCGTCGCCAATGTTTGCACTAATGCCCACCATAAATCGCCGCGACGAACGTGAATTAATTCATGCGCGATCAGTGGTTCGATTTGGTCAGTTCTCTTTCCATGGACAAGCAAGGCTGGCAAAATGATTGTTGGTCGCAGCAGTCCAAATACCGCCGGTCCCACGCTTGCATGGACGATCGAAAGTTCCACGCGTCGTCGAACTTCAAGCTTCTTTTCGAGGCGCCGCAGCATTTGCTGTAAGCAGATCTCTGCCCGTCCTTTTTGGTCAAATGGGATAAGGTCGCATTGTCGTTTTCTCTTCACCCAACGCCCAAAGAGGTGGAGCCGAATCAAGGCGATCAGCAAACTGACTGCGCTACCAGCCAACCACGCAGTCAACAAGAAGCGCTGCAAAGTCCAATTGCTTTTAGTAGTTACGAACGTTGTGATATCTTCTTTCGCAAGAGAATTTGATTGAAGCGTCGACGATACCGGATTCGTTCGAGATTCAATCCGAACTTCAATGGCCTTCAGCCAATATCCCTCGCTTTTTCCATTGCTAGACTTCTCAATAATCGGCTTGACTGGCTCGCGGTTTTGGCTGGCCCATTGACTGGTGGCAAAACTGAAGGCACCCATTGGGCTGCTCCACACAGGTGGTGTTATGCACTTGAGTAACACGAGCGCCCAGAGCACATGTGCTACCCGAGGATGGATTTTGCGAAAACTGCAAAGGACAATCCAAACTCCCAAGGCCACGATCGTGACTTGCCAAGTCTGAGTCCACAGCAGCGAGATTGCATCGTGACTACTCATCGCTCTGCTCCTTATTATCGAGTCGTGCAACGAGAGCACGGAGTTCTTTCAAATCGTTTTCATCGATTCCGCGCTCTTCGATCAAATGGCGAACCAATGGCATCGTTTCGCCGCCAAAGAGTCGATCAACAAGATCATCCACCGTTTCTCGGATGACGGTGCGAGGCTTTGTTCTTGCGGCGTAGACCCGAATACGTCCTTCGAGCTTTGAGCTTGCATAGCCTTTGGATTCGAGTCGCCGAAGGTACGTTTGTACTGTTGTAAAATCGATGGCGCGATTATCGGAAATGGCGGCGTGGATATCCCGCACCGATGCGGGACCAATGTTCCATAAGGCTCTAGCCACTTCCATTTCGCCCTTGGAGAGGGCAGGTCGTTCAGTCATTTTGAAACCACCGAGAAGAATCCATTCAGCAAGTACGTCTGTACGTGGAGAGTTTACACGTACAAACGTACGCTCTGCAAGCCCAGAAATACGACTTTTCGGTCATTTTTGGTTCACGCCGCATCTGGAAATGCCAGCAATGTCGGCATGGGAATCTACCAAATGAGTTTTGGTATTCAACGAAGATGAAATCGACCAAGCGTCGAGAACGCTCCGCGCTTTTAACTTCGAAGGAAAAAGAGATCAACGACCAAAACGAATCATTGATAAATTACGCGGTGTTTCTACAGGTGAGTACAACGACATTCTGCGTTCGTCGCTGCATCAATAAATTGGCGTCTACTGCTTTGCAAAATTGTCCATCGCAATTTGTTTCATGGCGCGGAGGTCTAGTTTGCCGGAACCGAGGACGGGGATTTCGGCGACTTTCAGGAAGCTGTCTTCGGATGGAAGATAAAGATTGGGAAGTCCTTCGGCTGCCAGCTTTTTCAGAATTTCGCCAGGAGTGAACGGTAGTTCGGTGTACAAGACAATAAGCCGTTCACCTTTCTTTTCATCAGGCACCGCCGTGACGACGGCCGACATAGCACCTTCGTCACTGCTGCCGCAAACTGAGCCGATTGTCTCTTCGATTTGGATGTGTGGAATCATTTCACCGCCGATCTTAGAAAAGCGGCTTTGTCGTCCGGTGATGTGGATAAAGCCCTTGTCGTCGATAAACGCAATGTCGCCCGTGTCGTACCACTCGCCGTGCATGACCGCTGCGGTCAAGTCGGGACGTTTAAGGTAACCTTGCATGACATTCGGTCCACGAATTTGTAGCATGCCGCTATTGCCCGTTGTAAGAACTTTGCCGTCCTCAATCGAAACAATACGAGCCTCGACTTCGGGAACCGGGCGACCTACGGAACCTTCGAGAAGGCCTGGGTTGGCCGGGTCGCTCACACCGCGATTTGGCGGAATGTTTACAGAAACTAGCGGGCTCAGTTCGGTTGTTCCGTAGCCTTCGACGGGGCGCACACCAAATTGTTTCGCGAAGGCATCGATAAGCGATTGAGGGAGTTTTTCGGCGCCTGCGACGACAACTTGCAAGGTCTTGAATTGGTTTGGTTCCACCCGTCGCAGATACGTCCGCAAAAAAGTCGGAGTGCCCAGCAACACGGTGGCTTTGTATTGTTCGGCAAGCTTTCCAATTTGACGTGGTTCAAGAGGATTGTAGTGATAGACGCCTGCTGGGGACAACGAAAGCGCAGCCCATAGAGTCACGGTGTAGCCGAACGAATGAAAAAAGGGTAGGACACCGAGCACAGTATCCGCTTCGTTCAATCCAATCGCAGTTTCGATAGCATGAACATTGGAAGCGATATTTTTGTATGTCAGCACAACGCCCTTGGGTACACCCGTTGATCCCGAAGTGAAAATGATCGTCAGCACATCGTTCGGTTGGATTTGGGCTAGACCCAATCGCGATTCCAACATCGAAATGGGCAGCAGTTTTCCCCAAAGCAACGCGTGGACTTTGTCCATCAAAGTGACTTTTTCTTTGTAGTCTTCGAGATAGATCATTTCGGCATTAAGTTTTACATTCAGTTTCTCCATCACTTTGCGGCTCGTGATGACGTGTTTAATTTCCGCCAGCTCGATGCATTGGTTGAGGATGGCTTCGCTGACTGTGTAATTGAGATTGACTGCGACACATCGAGCTAAGGACACAGCGAAATTGGCGACGACGGCAGGGGCACTTGGCGGGAGTAGCAGCCCGACATGGCGTTGTTTGTTTGCGAGGACGTCCTTGGGAAGCAATCGTTGCAGGACCAAAATGCGCATTAGCAGATCGACACCACTCAACTCGGCTCCTGTTGAATCAGCGACCTTCAATCGAGATCCACGCTGACGACACTGGCGGATCAGCATCTTGGCGAGATTTGTTTCCATGGACATCGAAGGGGTTCCTCAGTAATTTCGCTGGCAAAATCGATTTCTTGTCGTCGGGTCGATTGTACTAGGATATAGGATTCATGAGGACGCGGAAATGCTGGACTTTGTTTACCGGAACCGATTTTGCAGATTTCAAAAAGCTGGGGCGGTCGTCAGGTTTGCATATTGGTAGGAGCCGACTTTTCCCGCAGAGTAAAGTTCAGTATCAATAGAACCTTCGGGCCCGAGTGGTTCTAGCACGAACCGCACCTGACAAGCTATCATGTTTCGATTGCAGTTTGGTTTTTAAAGCACATCGAGCGCTTCAACAGCGAATGGATTTTGAATTTATGAGCAATCCTTATCAACCAAGTACGACCGGGTACGATGCCATTCCCCCATCTCCTGGGCCACGATCAAGTATCGCGATGATCTTTGGTATATTGAACCTCTGCTTCGGTGCCTTAGGAATTTTTGGTACTTGCGCAGGCGGAGTAGTACTAGCTTTCGCCCCGGCATTAACGCAAATGGCAGAATTGCAAGAAGGGCCCGAATTTCAGATCATTCCGGAAGGGCCTATGTTTGGGTTTTTCGTAGCGAGCATTGTTCTAGGAGGAATACTTTCGATCGCTTTAATTGCGGCTGGCGTCGGTTTGATGAAGTATAAAAACTGGGGACGAACACTTTCGATCGCGTATACTTGGCTGAACATCATTTTTACAATTATTTACACGATTGCCAGCGTCGGTGTTGCAATCAACAAAGCTACGGGGGACGGTATTGCTGACCCAGAAAAAGCAACGCAGATTGGGGCGGCGGTTGGAGGTAGCATCGGGGGTTGTGTTGGGTTGATCTATCCGATCGTGCTCCTGATTTTCATGTACAACCGCAATTTACGGAACTCATTGGAGTAGGCTTTCACCGGAAGTCGTTCCTATCGTTATAGATTTGGAACGGCAAAGAATTGACTTTGCGACAAATTGTTCGGTGGACGGAAGGACTGGACTTTAGGGCGACCTGTAGGAATCCAACTGGCGGTGGACGAGTTCCTGTTAGAGGCGCTTTTTGGACTGAACCTAACTTGTGTCTGTCGCTGTCCTTGCATCAGAAGCCTGTGGCGTGCAATCGCTCAAAGTAGAAGTAGCGAGGGACTCGAATCGCATTCGTTTCATCGCAAAACGTGTTAAGAAAGCCAATGTTACTTAGTAATTGTAAAGTAGAAGAAGCAAGTTTCTTTTTGTCGAATACTTGAGTCGTGGAAGCGGGTAAAAATTCGAATGGGGTCGCTTTCACGATGGTGGAATGAGCCAGCAGGGCCTAAGGAAGTTTTGGCACTCGCATGGCCTCTAATGTTGTCAACGGGATTGTTTTCCTTGACGCTGTTTGTCGATCGCATGATGCTCTATTGGCATTCGGATGCTTCGGCATCAGCGGCAATGTCGGCTGGCAGTTTGTTTTGGGCAATTATCTGCGCGCCAGTGGGCATGATTGGCTACACGGGAACTTTTGTTGCGCAGTACTACGGCGTCAAACGCATCGACCGCGGAATTGCCGTGGTTTGGCAAGGCTTGCTGATGTCCATCGCGTTAGGACCTCTATTTTTGCTGGGCGCGGTACTTTGTCCGTACATTTTTCAATTTGCGGGCCACGCCCCGGCTCTCGTTGCAGCTGAGTCAGAGTATTTCCGATGGCTCATGCCAGGCGCTTGGGCCACAGTCGTGGGCTCCGCACTTACAGGACTCTTTGCTGGGATGGGTAAGACGCGAGTCGTCCTCGCGTGTGATTTTACTGCGACTATCCTCAATGCCACATTGGACGCAATACTTATTTTTGGGTTGATGGGCTTTCCTCGCTTAGGCGTTATCGGGGCGGCCATTGCCAGCAGCATTTCATTGATCACCAAAGTGGCAATTATTGGTTGGCTCACGTATAGGTTTTATTCCCAGTATCGCGATCGAACGAATGCAGAAGCGAAAGTGGCGGATGATGTCGCTGTGCACGTTCGCTTGAGCGTTGACTGGCCGTTGATGAAACGACTCGTGCGTTTTGGTTGGCCTGCCGGCATTCAGATGCTTGCCGAATCATTGAGTTTTACTTTCATCATGTTACTGGTCGCTATTCTTGGTGAACGAGCGATGGCCGCAACGACGCTGGCACTAGGCGTTAACATAGTTGCATTTATTCCGATGACGGGTTTAGGAATTGCAGTGGGTGTCCTTGTCGGGCAGCATTTGACGGCGGGTGAGCCGCATTTGGCGCAGCGCGTCGTACGATCCGGATTGGCGATTTCACTTTTTTACACATTTGGATTCGTCGTTATGTACGGCGGATTCCCTGACTGGGTAATTCAGATTTACTCATTCGGGGCGGAGCCCGAAAGGTTCAACGAAATGCGCCCGCTGCTCAAACCGTTGCTTTACTTTATCGCTGGCTATTGCGTTTTTGACTCGTTGCAAATCGTGTTCGTAGGGGCTTTGAAAGGGGCAGGCGATACGCATTTTGTGTTTGTGGCAAGCGTCTTAATCGGCATCTGTGTCGTAGCACTTGGGAAATTTGGGGCAGTCTACATGTTTCCTGATATTGGCAAGAACGAGAGTGCAGAAATGACCGTTGCCAACGAGAAAGCTTTATTTTGGTGGTGGACTGTGATCACAATTTGGGTTTTGGGCATGGCTGTGGTTTTCTCGACAAGGTATCTGCAAGGCAAATGGCTCAAGATGCGCGTAATCGAATCGGGAATTGGGCCAATCTAGCTCAGGATGTAAAAAGATTCATAGTCAGTCGGCGAATAGCGTCTTAATCGACGATGGGGCAAACGATTCGAAGCTAATGGATTTGTCGAAAAATCCTTAGCCGCAATAAAAAACGCTGTACCGTCCCAACGCGTAGCGAATGGCGATAAACTAAGACAGAAAATCACACAACCAATTCTATTTTTGTCAAGGAGTTAAGATGCTTGATATCCAGTGCTCGTCATGCGGGAATCCTTACCGAATCGCGGA
>JANMNK010000635.1:0-2104 GCA_031373875.1 Pirellulaceae bacterium
GCTTTTTTATCGACGTTCGTGTCTTGCATTTCTTCCTCTACAAATTCGTTAAGTCGACCGTGCCCCTGCAATTTTACAGGCCGATTCAAGGATTGAATTGGGCGCATGAATCCGAGCAAGAAGTGACAATTGTATTTCAACCGCATGTCTTGGAACAAATAAAATCCGGTTTGAATTTGAGTAAATTGTGCCGTTTAAAAGTAGCCGATTCCGTTATCCAGAAGACGTTTTAATGGAATGATTGAAATTCTCGACTGAACTGGCTTGATGATTCGTCCCCGCCATGGCTCAATGTGATTATCCCAATACGAATTCAGTCTTTCCAACGGAGAAACGCAGATGGCCAAGCAAGACACGCTCAACAAAGAAAAACGGCTTCGCGAGATATTCCGAAGTATGGACGCCAATCGCGCACAAGAGATCCGCGAAGCCTACTACAAAGCTGTCGAGGGACTTCATACACTAGCCGACCAACTTGAGATTGCGGATGCGATGCAAGCAGAATCTGCGGGCCCGCTAATCGAAGAACACTTCATTGCGTGCAAGGCAATCGATGCAATGAACAAGAGCGTGCTAGGTCGATTTCTCTAACCATTCAAAGCTCGGTGGTGGATACGTGATAAGCAAACTCCCGCTCCTCGGTACTCGAATCCGGCTATTGGAAATGCGCGATGATCCCGATCCAATTCCGGTTGGCACCTGCGGTGTCATTACTGAGATTTACATACATGACGACTGGTTGCAATTCGATGTGAATTGGGATAACGGTCGGAAGCTGATGCTGACGGTGCCGCCGGATCGGTTTGAAGTTTCTGGGAACTTGTAAACGTGTAGCGGCGTAAAACGCTTTTGGTCGTCAAACAAATTGCTTAGCACGTTTGAATCCAAACAATCTCTCGATTAAGTTATAGGTAAAACGTGTGGACCCAACGCGTGAGCAGTTTGCCACGTATTATTTGGGGTTGAACCGTGCTTGTCATCAGGGTCCATCTTAGTGCAAACATCAAAAGAGTTGATCTACAATCTGGCGAAATTGTATTTTGGTGATCCTCGTACAAGAATCGCCAAAGGACTTTTGTTTTCTGGAATCGCAATCCTCTCCACTCCCTGGTGGCTACCATTCATTCAGGCAATGGCAGTAAAGTACCTTCCTATCGATCTTGGCTTGCTCACGGTACTTTCCGAACCATTGACGATAACGGGATGGTCGATCTTGGCCATCGGATTGGTTGTTTATTTCCTGCCTCAGCATGCATTCGATTCGATAATGGATTCAATCGGCAAGAGTCGCATTCGTTGGGTGGAAATTGTGTCGTTGGTCAAGTGCGAAGCAAAAGGACCGCATCAAGACTGGATCTCGATGAGCTTCTATCGGCAACTTGTCGACCCCATGACACTTGTAGCCAGGGTTCAGATTGAGATCGAAGGAAAATTCGTGAATCAATCGATGCAAAATGCAATCATTCAACTTGGCGCGATTGAATTTTGGGGAGTCGGAGGCTGTGAACTTAGTAGCTCAAGTACTAACTACCAAATCCTTGATCCCGTTACCAAAATATGGGAGGCCGGCGACAGCTCGCGCGTTGTTGACGTTCCTCCCAAAGGAATATTGCACATTCGATTCACCATCTCCTTGGGAGAACCTGCACCAGCAATTGACCTTTTAGACTCGTATTATTCCGAACGCGTGGCAGTCTTGAATGCAAAGATCGTCGAAGGAAGAGATTTACGGTTTAGGATTTGCAACCATTCATTTTGGGGCGACAACGGCGTACTGTGGAAAGCCGGATGCAAGTTCCCGGTTTATAATATTTCAGCGCTGAACACTCATGGATTTCGTGCTGGCCGCAAAGCACAGCAAGAACTCAAAGACCGCTCGAATCCATAGCCTATTCAAGAACCGTATCGGAACGGCTCATGGCTAGTGTTTGCCAAAATACCGTTTCTGATTCTCGCGCCAACGCTCGGTATCGATCCACGGTTGACGACGATTGGTTGGGTTAGGCGTACTGGGCTTTCTGGCTGGCCGAGGTTCTTTCTTGATCTCCTGAACGATCCGGACACCACAATAGTGACCCGCTGCACACGCATTATACAAGGCATC
>JANMNK010000638.1:0-12989 GCA_031373875.1 Pirellulaceae bacterium
GCGCTTTCCCGAAGTCAGCTAGCGGTTCGTATCCTCGAGCTGTCATGTACATGAAACTCGAGTACGCTCGATCAATCGGATTGCGCAATACGACAATCATTTTGGCCTGGGGAACATACTGCTGAATGTTCGCGATGGCACTCTGGTAATAATAAAGCGACGATACCGAGCCTTCGCCGATTGCCTTGGCCGCACCGGATTTTTCAAAAAGCTGAAAGTACTTGTCTGTGGAAACGATAGCGCGGTTGTTAATCAAGTCATCATCGCCCGGTCCCTTAAAGTCCAGCTTCTGATTCGCTAATGCTAAAAAGTGAGGTTCTTTTGGAGAACAGAAGAATACTTCTGGGTGTTGGGACAAAAAGTGCGACAAAGCGGTCGTGCCACTTCTTGCTGCACCAATGATCAAAAAATTGGGAGTCGCCATTCCACGCCTTTGTAAAAAAATCATGCATTCTCGTAAACATACAGGCTAAGAAAGATCAGGTCGGAGAAAACAGTCTGTTTCGACGTGCCGCTGACCGAAGTTTCATTCACTCTAACGATTCTGACGATTGGATGAAAATTTGAGTTTTTCTCAAGTTCTCAGCGAGTCAAGTCAATGTATAAGGGTTTATCAATTGGGAAACCAAGCCCCGTGTTTCTTTCGACGCGCGAGACAGGTTAGACTATGGGCCAATCAGCCGTGATACAACACGCTCGTTCGAGCACATTGAAGTCGCCCGCATCGCGTTTATGGAGATGAATGATTCACTGTATGCTCGTAAATAAACGCCTAATAACTGCCTTCATTATTTTACTGGGATTACCAGGTGTGTTTGGCGACTGGGCGTTGCCAGGCTACGCACAAGATCGCTCTGTCATTGTCGTCGATACCCCAGGCATTCCAAGCTTTGCGGTAGTTCGTCCCGGTCGCCAAACAATCTTGAGGACGGGGGTTACGAACGAATCGAAAGAAGTCGTCGAAGGACAGTTTACGATCTGGTTAACGGATTTTCCCAATTTACGATTTGGACATTCTTTCCGCTTGGAACCGGGGCAACGAAGGCAACTACTCGTGCCCCTCTTTATCCCGTCGCAGGTCCAATCGGGACAAACTCTGGAAGCCCGAATGCGCGTTTCGACGGACGACGGGATCGAGGTTCGGTCGGATTCCGGTGTATACGAGCGTGTGTTTGAAAACATATTCTTGAAAGTAACCGAAGATGCGACCGCGACCATGCTGTTATTGGATCATCGAAAACCCGAAGCGTACGAATGGGACTGGCGTCCTGATAGTACCTATTACACCTATGAGGCCGTTGTTGCTTCGCGACTGCAAGTGGGATTGTCGAGGCGGATGATCAGTGCGAGCCATAATCCATTGCCCGTAGATGCGGCGATTTGGGATGGCTATGAAAGTGCCGTGCTTGCAAACGAAGAATTCCTTCAAGATGCTTCAGCCGTTGCTGCAATTCAAAATTGGGTTCTCCGCGGCGGGCGACTCTGGATAATGCTTGATCAGATTGATCCGAGTCTTATCAACGGACTGATGGGCGCGTCCTTTATTTCGTCGCTGGCCGAAGACGTGGCTCTCGATCAAGTTCGGATGGAAACCTCCGAAAATACAAACGCGGGTGCCGCAGACATGAATTACACCGTTCAGCCACCGGCCAATATGCGCAGAATCTCGCACTCCGGAGGACAAGTCACTCATCGTATCGATGGATGGCCCGCTGTCATTTGGGTAAAGCTTGGTCAGGGCGAGGTCATGCTCACCACTCTCGAAGCGCGCGCCTGGTTAAAACCCGTTTCTGCTTCCTCTCCCCGCTTTATGGAAGAGGGCATGTCCGACCGGTTTGGATTCGGCAGAAGGCCGGGAGGCGATGCATTTCGTCGACCGGGTTCCTCGAATCGTCCAAAAAGCGACGATGGTGAAAAACTGTCTTCCAGCGAAAATGCTGACCCGGACGCTGGTCTGCCGCCACAGCCTTCGGCACTGGAATTCATGCCAACCATGACGTCGGAGTTTTCGCTGCGGCCTTGGGTAGGCACGATGCCGATTCGTTTCCATTCCTCGCGAACCGAACCCAAATTCGTCGCGACCTTGGAAAGCGTCGCTAGCGAACAAGTTGGCTTGCCCGTTTTCCATCGTTCCACGGTTGCATCCGGAATGCTTGGCTTTGTCATACTGCTAGGAGGCGTTTGTACGTGGGCCGGTTATCGCGGTCATTTGGAGAAGATCGGATGGCTCGTGCCAGCGGTCGCATTGTTCGTCGCCGTGCCGACAATCGGGTTTTCCATTTCTAGCAAACGCACGGTCCTGCCCCAAGCGTCTGTCGTTCAGTTCGTGGATGCAAGCGCAGGGCTCGAGCAAGCCGACGTGACAGACTACTTGGCGGTATATCAATCGGATTCGGCACCCCTGCGATTTGAAAGCTCGGCCGGCGGCGACCTCTTTCCCGGCAAGCGATTGTTAGGTGAAGTGCAATTGGATCGACGGCAAGATGATCTTGATCGATGGCAAGTTGCGTCGGATCGCTGGCCAGTAGGGATTTGGAACATGCGATCCAAATCGGAATATCGTGGCAATCTACCTAAGGTTTCCGCTCGCTTTGGGCAAGCTGGCCTCGAACTAACTCGTGTTCCGCAGGCAAGAAACCAAGCTTCTTCCAAAGACGACGCCACAGTCGCGCCGTTAGAGGACCTGGTTCTTTTTTTCCCGCCCTCTTCTGCAGTCATCCCACGTCAATCGAACGAAACGACCTGGATTGCGGGGCCCGATGATTTTGCTGATGGTGAAACTTGGTTGAACGGTGCGACCGTGAATGATGCTCGGCTGCGAAGGCAAGAAATATACTCCGCGATTTTTGAGTCAGACAATCCCATGCGTGAGTCGCCAACACCTTTTCTTCTAGGATGGAGTACGGTGGTTCCTTCCAGTATTTCAAGCGAGCCCAAGTTACCACGTTCCGGACAGTCCTTGATGCTTAACCGCATGAAAATCCATGCGCCCGAGCAAGGTGACTTCTTGGTGCCTGGATGGGCGATGCAGGTCGAAGCGCGAGATAAGGCGGGATTTCGCAGTTCGGCGTTTCGGAACGGCCGTTGGTTTTATCCGTTAGCAAACGCTATAGAAGTGGATCTAAATTTCCAATTGCCAATCGTCATGCCGCGAGCAAGCATCCGAGAACTAAGAATGCGGCTACGAATTTTCGCGCCGGGCAGAACAATTTCGATATCGCATTTCGCGAACGGTCAGGAGACGGTGATCGCTAGCCAAAAGAGCCCGACCGGTTTGCTCGATTGGAAGTTTATCGATTCTCCATCGCTGCAAGAGGCAAACAAAGGTTCCATCAAGCTTCGTTTTCAAGTCAGCAATCTCGATTCGCAAGAAGATGATGGAGGTGACCCCAAAGCCGCTGAATGGAAGATACTGTGGATGCAGATGGATGCGACGGGGTCAGTGGATTCGGTTTCAAAAAAGTAGCAGCAAGATTGTGAGTCATTCATGTCCGGCAACGAAACGGCGAATCCAGTCGTCGAAATAAATAACTTGACAAAAAAATTCGGCGAGTTCACCGCCGTGCAGGATTTGTCGTTGCATGTGAGTCGGGGCCAAATACTGGGATTTATCGGTCCCAACGGCGCTGGCAAAACGACAACGATCAAAATCCTGGTAGGTCTCAGCAAGCCAACTACGGGCACGGCCAAAATCGATGGCGTAGATTGTTCGAGTGGTTCCAAAAGAATCAAGCATCTCGTCGGCTACATGCCCGATCGATTTGGATCCTACGACAATATGCGAGTTCATGAGTATCTCGATTTCTTTGCCGCCGCATATGGCATTTCCATACGTCGACGCAAAGCGCGCGTTGAGGAAGTTTTGGCGTTTACCTCATCCGCCTACATGCGAGATCGCTTTGTCGAAAGCCTCAGTCATGGGATGCAACAGCGAATTGGTATCGCTCGCGTGCTGCTGCACGACCCCCAAGTCTTGATTCTCGACGAGCCAGCTAACGGATTGGATCCGCAAGCACGAATTGAAATGCGAGAACTCTTGCTCCAACTCGCTCAGTCAGGGAAAACGCTGATTGTTACCAGTCACATTCTCCCAGAACTATCGCGAATCTGCGATAGCGTGGCCATCATCACGGGTGGGCGATTGAAAGCATTTGGATCTTTGGACAGCGTGATGCGACGACTCTGTCCAAAACGTCAATTCGAAATCCAGATGCTCGACCAGCAGGGAGTTGATAAAGCCGAGGCAATTGTTAGAAACTCACTGGGTAGCGACGCCGAAATCCATACGTCGATGGCTGAGACGATTGTCCGATTTTCAACTCAACAAAACGAAGGCGATCTGTCCAAGCTTTTGCAACAGATCGTACATAGCGGAGCAAACGTCACGCAATTTCGCGAACTCTCAAGTGATTTGGAAGACGCATTCTTAAGCGCGGCAAATGAAACTCCTCAAGCGAACGGAACTCCCGACGCACTGGATACCCAATCCGCGAAGGAATCGAAAATTGCTTGAGGCATCAACCTGGATGGATAATCCCGTTCTGAGGCGGGAGTTATTGGAAAGACTCCGGTCACTCAAAATGCTGGCGGCAGTTCTTGGCGTGGCGATTTTGACATGCGTCATCGTATTATTGCGTTGGCCAAGCGTCGCACGCGTTGCGACCGATACGGATTTGTCCAAAATCGACGGACCCGTTTCCACGACTCAGTTGCTGTCGCAAGGAACCATGGACGTCTTTAGGCCGTTAGCATATGGATTGGCGGTTTCGATCGCCATGCTTGCTCCGGCCTTCCCGGCTACTTCATTCGTTCGCGAACGCAAACGCGGGACGTTGGCGATGCTGTTGAATAGTCCCTTATCGGTTTGGCGATTATACCTTGGCAAGTTTATGGGAAACGTCGCGCTGGCGCTCGTCTTGCTGTCCGTCAGCCTACCTGCAGTCGCGGCCACGTTTACCTTAGGCGGGCTTTCATTGACCAATCACGTGCTGCCGTTATATGCGGTTCTCGTAATCATGATTGCTTCCTACACGGCTGTTGGATTGTGGATAAGCGTGATTTCCATCTCGGTCGATTCTGCCCTGAAAATGTGCTATGCCGCCGTCCTGACTTTGACAGTACTGTTGCTGATTCCTGGCGTTTTCTGGACGGCTTCAAGCGGACCGTTGGGGTTGCTTTCGTCCGGCATGCGGATGTGTTCGCCGCTATCAGCAATTCAGGAAATTTCTGGTCACGTACCCATCGGTGGCGAAGGATTTTTAAAGAGCAGCGGCTGGTTGATTCCTTATCTCATTTCCCAAATTGTCCTGATCGTCATCGCTTCGATCGCCACCGTCCGTAGACTACGGCCCGATCTGTTGGAGAGATCGCGATCAGCGGGGCGAATCACCGACGATCGTTCGCTGGGCGTTCGCGTCTTCCGACGAGTCGCATTTCTCGTCGATCCCGAACGGCGAAAACCAAGCATACCGCCCTTCGTGAATCCAGTGATGGTCAAGGAGTTCAGGACGCGTAAATTTGGGCGGATGCATTGGTTGTTGAGATTAGTCTCGGCTTGTGCGGTAGCGTCTTTGGGTTTGTCGGTAATCGCTGCCTCCGGAACGATCGCTTGGGGGACAGCCAGAATCGTCGGGGCGATGGTCGTGTTGCAATTGGCGTTGCTGGTTGTGCTCGGGCCAAGCTTAGGGGCAAGCTTAATCAGCGCTGAACTGGAAAGCGGCGGATGGGTTCAATTGATGATGACCCCGATGTCGGTGACTCGTATCGTCTTGGGTAAACTTTATAGCGTCGTCCTAACATTGGGCTTGATCCTGTTGGCGACGATACCGGGTTATTGGGCGATGGTGTTTATTCAACCCGAATTAACCGATCAATTGATTCGAGTGGTTATTTCTCTAGCAATCGTTGCGTTAGAAATACTTTTTATCAGCGCATGCATCAGCGCTTTCAATCGGCGTTCCGCGACAGCCACGGCGGCCAGTTACGGCGTTGTCTTGATCTTATTGGCAGGGACGTTTTTGATTTGGGCGGCACGCGATAATCCATTTGGAAAAGATCTCGTCGAGTTTGTTTTACTCTTTAATCCCGCTGCGGCGGCCTTGTCCGAAATTCGCGTTCCTGGTTTCGAGAACTATGAATTGTTGCCATATTCCTGGTGGATCGGACTGTCTATCGCGTTCTTATCAATGCTTGGATTGGTGGTCCAAACCTATCGAATCTCCAAGCCGTCTTAAAATTCATTCCTTTTGAGCGAAGCATTCATTGTGCAAAAAGCGTATGTCAAACACCCGATAGTCGACGCGAGTCTTGCCAAGACTCAAGCCAATGCGATCTCGAAAAAAAATGGCGTCGGCAAATTCTTCTGTCAAGCTGTTCGAACGATACTCGGGTTCCTGTTTTTTTCATTGGCTGGCTTGAGCAGTTGGGGCATGTCGCAAGAAAAAGTCGACGCCGTCAGTTTTCGAATGCTCGAATTTCCTTTTCCGTCAAGCTTTGATCTTCCCAGCACTGGACGACTTCCCAATATCAACCCCGACCATTTCAGTTCACCATCGCTGACAGTCCAATTGAACGCCGTTCAGTCGACTGTGGCACACTGTGTTGCTGGGAATCCAGTACCCGATGCGATAAATGCGGAAATCATTCGACTCCTTAGTCTCGATTCTCCGCCAGCCATTTTGCGAGCAACAGTTTCGGCCGCTATTCATTTGAATCTTAAGGAAGCCGCTTCTCAACTATTGCAAATCGCGGAACAGGACTCGACGCTTGCCATGCAAATCGAGCCCGCATTAGCTCGTTGGTCTTACAAGCCGGCGCACGAGTATTGGTTGCGACGACTGGCATCGGATGCCAAGTTGGATGCGCAAATTCAGGCGTTGCAGGGACTGCGTTCTCTAAAAGATCCGAAGGATCAACCGATACTGGAGAACGTTTTGCAAGAGTCCTTGCATGCGCCGATACGGATAGCCGCTGCTCAAGCGCTCGGAACTATTCGCGACAGCGGTCTTGAAGAATTGGCAAAGCAACGCCTGCGATTGCCCGATGAAACAGGGCATTTCATGGCGGCCTTGGAAGCGGCAAGCTTGATCGAGAACCATCAAAGCCCAGAAGCGATTTCGATACTGACCGAGTTGTGTCAGTCAATCAATTATGCTGCTGCTAATGTCGCCTTCCGTTCTCTGGCAAAACTGAAATTCCCAGATCGGACGAATTTCGCAATGGACGGATTGAAACATGCCGATCCCAACGTCCGCAAAACATGCGTTCAGTTTGTTGCGGATCTTGAATCGGTCGAGTACATCTCCAAAGTCGCAGATGCAATGACCGATGCGATCCCAGAAAATCGTCAGCATGCCACCAGTTTGATGGCCATGCTGGCGAAAAAAGAATCGATGCATGATGCGGTTGTTGAGAACACAACTCGCATGCTATTGGATACACGTTGGCAAGGAAAAGAACAAGCAATCCAGTTAGCTTGTGCTCTGGAAATGCGAGACAGCATACCTCGTCTTTTTGAACTGGCAGAAGACACTTCACGAGACGTTTTCGTTACCGCAGCGTGGGGACTCCGGAAACTCGTTCAATCTCCCGATGATCTAAAGAGAGCGTTGGATTTGACAACTCGTTTCGCGGACAATACGAAACAAGTCAAGATGAAAGTTCCAACAACCGTTGATGACTTCCATCGCATCGCGCATCTTTTGGAACTGCTCGGGGAACAAAAGTACGAACCAGCGGCGGGATTCATGGAGCGTTTCATCCCTAAGGACTCGGGTTATCACACCGTCGCGCGTGCAACCGCGATTTGGGGTTTGGGGAGCATCTTCGATGGACTTCCAACTGCAACTTGTCGGAACAAGATCGAAGATCGGATGATGGATTTTCGAGGCCAAAACCCAGAGAATATTTTTGTTCGCTACGTCGCGACGGTAGCAATCGGCCGCATTGGAGACGAGTCGGCTATCCCGCTTCTAGAACAAATTCCAGAACCTAGTGCAACGCCTGCCGGGCAAGCTCGTGACTGGTCCATTCAGAATATTCGAAATCGTGCGGGCAAGTAGCGTATCTATTGTGAGTTGGAAAACGCACAATTAGGCAATTCAGTGTTTCGAATTCTCAGGCAGCTTACACCGTATTCCCTTCCTCAGTTGAAAGGCACATTATGACATTTCTCAAAGCTTCGAACCAATTTCAAGTTGCATTCCTTATTGCGATGCGATTCACGTGTTGCGGTATCTTTGTACTCTCCGTTAGCAAACCCATTTCAACTCAAGCTGCGGAGCCGAGTGAAAAATTATTGCTTTGGCATGACGGCGCTCCGGGTGCGATCGGCACAGAGGACAAGGACAAGCCGATGGCGATGGTCTATTTGCCAAAGTCGGATGCTGCTAAACCCCGGCCAGCGTTGATTATCTGTCCCGGCGGCGGCTACGGTGGTTTGGCAATCGATCACGAAGGTTTCCAAATTGCCGATTGGGCGAATTCGATGGGAATGATAGCTGTCATTTGTGATTATCGCCATCGAGGAAAAGGGTACGGCCATCCATCGCCATTGATCGACGCGCAGCGTGCAATTCGGTTGACGCGAGCCAACGCGTCCAAGTGGAATGTCGATCCGAAACGAATTGGCATAATTGGATTCTCGGCAGGCGGGCATTTGGTATCTACGGTACTGACCCATTTCGACGCCGGTGACAGCGCTGCGACCGACCCCATTGCAAAAGAAAGCTCAAGGCCGGACTTTGGCATTTTGTGCTATGCTGTCATTGGATTTGACAAACCTTACACGCATCGCGGCAGTCAACACAACTTGCTAGGCAAAGTCGCCGACGCCAAACTTTTGGAGTCGCTGTCGAACGAATCGCAAGTGACAAAGGACACGCCACCCACCTTCGTTTGGCATACTTTCGAAGACACCGTAGTACCACCCGAAAACGGCTTGCAGTTTTATCTCGCCATGATCCGAGACGGTGTTCCGGGTGAACTGCACATCTATGAAAAGGGTGCTCATGGCGTTGGTCTTGGTCGCAATGTTCCCGTCACTTCGACCTGGTCCGACCTCTGCCAAAAATGGTTGAAAGTTCGAGGTATGGTCGAATAAGCGATCCGCAGGTTCGAGCCGCTTGAGTCGTTAAAACAAAAAACCCTTTCCAAATGTTGGAAAGGGTTTTTGTTGATTTCAAGATTTGGGAACAGACGAACTAGACGTATTTGTTCTTTTCACCGCCCGGTTGTGGGACTTCGTACTGGTCTTTAGCAATAGGTTGGATCGGGGCATTGTCGTCCCACTTATTGAGGCTATCGAAATCGGCAAGGGCAATCTTGCTGTTGAGGCATTCATCCCAAGTGAGTTTCTTGCCGGAATAGGTTGCCATGCGACCCATGATCGAGGTCATCGTCGAGTAAGCACCGTAGTCGCCTTCGTTGGGAACTTCACCTCGGCGAAGTGCCGCAAACATATCGACGTGCTCTTGAGCCCATCCATTCTCGTTCTTGGGAGCTTGCCACACGACCTCGCCAGATGGTGAATAGATCTTTCCACCGGATAAATCTGCCCAGCCCTTGGTGCCGTGAGCAAACTCCTCGACGGAACCCCAGCAGCCTTCGATGTGTCGGCACTGGGACAGCATTTTCGTCGCGCCATCTCCTTTGCCGTTTCCATACGTGTATTCGACAAAGTGATGATCGTAAATTTGTCCTGTGTCGACGCCTGTACGAACTTGACGTCCCCCCTGCCCTTGCGCTGTGACAGGGTATCCGTTCATCAACCAGTTGATCACGTCCAGGTTATGGATGTGTTGTTCAGTGATATGGTCACCGCTCAACCAATTGAAGTAATACCAGTTGTTAACCTGATACTCCAATTCAGTTTGAGAGTCTTCTCGGTTGCGAATCCAGACCCCGCCGGAATTCCAATAAGCTCGGCACAGGAGAAGGTCGCCAATCGCACCTTCTTGAACTTTCTGAATGATGGCTTTGTAACCCGACTCATGATGCCTTTGTAACCCGACTTGGACAGCCAGATTCTTTTTCTTGGCAATCTCATTCGCAGCCAAAACGCGACGTACACCAGGTGCATCGCTCGCTACGGGCTTTTCCATAAAGACGTGTTTGCCAGCGGTCACAGCCGATTCGAAATGAAGCGGGCGAAAACCAGGAGGCGTCGCAAGTATCACAAGATCGCAATCGGACTGCATGACGCCTTTGTAGCCGTCCAATCCGATGAATCGACGATCTTCAGGAACATCGACCTTGTCAGCGTGTTTGCCCTTAATCGACCGAAACGCTGCTTGAATGTTCTTTTCGAAAGCGTCCGCCATCGCGACCAGTTTTACGGGCCCCTCGGTATCAAGGGCTTGCGTGGCCGCGCCTGTTCCACGTCCACCGCAACCGACCAATCCAACTTTAATCGTGTCGCTGCCGAAAGCGTGAGCAGATCGAGCAATCGGTAGTTGGCTTGCCACAGCTCCGCCTGCGACGAGCAAAGAGGAATGGCGAAGGAACTTGCGTCGGTTGGAACCGGATGAATTTTGGACTGGCGATTCGTCTTGCATGATGTTTATTGGATTCCTCGTTGATGGAACGAAATGAACGAAAAAATAGCACTCCAATTCAGCCTAACGTGATGAGGATACCACGTATAAGAAAAGAAAAAAACTGTCAGCCGAAGCTAAATTGGAGTGCAGGAAGACGTATGAAGGCGGGAATATTGGTCCACCAACATCGTTGGAGGGCCCAAAATCGTTGTTTAAGCAACCATCGCCCTTAGGGGTGGATTTCTGCCAAACAGCACAACTCAATGTAACTGTAGTGACCGCAAATTTCAACGAACAGCCTGTCACGAAACGGCAAAAACACCAATTTTCGGGACAATTATTTCGTGATGATTGCCGTAAAGCGCCTCTCAGATTTTCATTTCCCCACCGCAATTGTTGTCTAATGGCAAGGGAGTTTCGTGCTTGTTTCCAAATCGCGGTAATGTAAATCGCGCAGGTGAGAGGTCACAGACTATGGCATCGAATCATCTCAAGAAATCCGTTTCGAGCATCCTTTGTATCCTCATTATAGGGCTCTTCTTCCCGATCCTCCTTTACGCTCAAAAAACTTCTAGCGAGGAAAAAGAACCTTGGACCTATCCGTCCGTGGTAGAGCAATTGGCGCTCTATCCACGCGACCCCTATCTCCAGTTTGTCGTATTGCAGCTTGCCTATCGCGAGACCGGTTCGTTCGGTGCTCGAGACGATTCGAATCGCTGGATTAATCAACGAAGCATTCAGCGAAACCGAAACGCAAATGTTGATCTGTTCAGTATTTTCAGCGGAGGATTAGCAATTCAAGAAAGTCTTCAATTGGATGCTTTGACCGCCGAAGGATTTGTAGATTCGCAGCCACCACAGCTCAGCATGAATCAACAACAAGGACCAACGATCCAGAGTCATCCATGGCAAGAAATGTTAGCGGGACGAAAGCCCAAGATATCTTCGCTCGCAATGTGCGTTCCCGACGATTTTCTTTTCCTCAAGTTTGGTTCGGTTTCCAAAATGATGGAAGCGACATCGCTTATCGACACCTGGGGTGCATATGTCGTAAGTCAAGTACACCAACAAGCGCGATCACAGTTAATTGTGGAACGGATCAAGCGCCAATTGGCAGTTGAAACCAACGACTTACTCCGACCGGTCTACGATTCGATGGTAAGTGAGTTTGCGATTGCTTCAAGCGACGTATTCTTCCGCGAAGGTACCGACGTCAGCTTGTTGATGGAGCTGAAAGAGCCTGAGCTGTTTCGAGCTCAGATGGACAAGTTCTTGCTCAATTCGGAAAAAGCAACGCAGGGTGCAGTTCGATCGGAAAGCCAATTCATGGGCGTTCCCTTCACACTGGTTGCTTCACCCGATCGTACCGTCCATGTTTACTCGGCGTACCCTCGCCCTAAACTTCACTTGCGCACCAACTCAGAGTTTGCCCTCAAGCGAATCATCGAATCGATTCAAGGCAAAACGGTAGAGGGCAAGGAAGCTCGGCGTTTAGGGGCAAGCGATGAGTTTGCCTACATCCGAACAATCATGCCCGAAGGAACCGAAGAAGAGGACGGGCTCGTGTACATGTCGGACCCATTCATTCGTCGTTTGATGGGACCTCAAGTCAAGCTGACGCAACGCCGCAGATTGATTTGCTACAACCATCTTCGCATGCTGGTCCACGCTTCCCTCATGCATGCCACGGAGCATGGTCAGTTCGCGGAAACAGTTGGGCAACTTCATGAATCGAATTGTTTGCCGGAGGGATTCGGAGACGAACTTTGCCGCTGTCCGGACGGCGGCCAGTACTCCTAGTCAGGCGACGGAGTAACGGGCGTTTGCTCGCACCACGGCCATGTACATTCCATGATACCATGCAGCGAGATTCCAATTACACTCGTGACCGGAAAGGAACTTGAAGAGTATCGTCAATTCCTCAATCGATATTACCAATATTGGCGGACCTTTTTTGATCCAATTGCGATCCGACTGCAGATAAAGCCCAAGTCCTATCGAATCGAAACCGTCATCCTGCCGCTGATCGACAATTCGATCTATACAAGTCTCGCATCAATGTTTGGAGGTGAAACGGAACAGCTTGATCGATTACCCGTCCCAAAACGCAATATTTTCAGTTTTGGGGTTAAATTCGACAAGAATCAACTCCTCGAACGATTTGGTCTACGGCAAGTCTTGGACTCGATCGAGGCTTCCGAACAAGAGCGGATTGCATCGGAGGCTAGCGACAAATCACAAGAGTCCGAGCAACAACCTAAGCCGGATCTCGGTCTACGTTTTCGTCAGCTTGGGATTGCGATGCATAATTTTCACGACACGTACGGCCATCTCCCGCCGTTGACTTTGCCCAATTCTTCGAAAGCATCAGGTTTGAGTTGGCGAGTTCATCTCCTGCCTTATCTTGAGCAGGCCGACCTCTATTCGCAATTCCACCTAGAAGAGCCATGGGAC
>JANMNK010000717.1:0-3042 GCA_031373875.1 Pirellulaceae bacterium
GCCACGGTCGCTTGACTGACGTCGACACCAAGTTTCAGCAATTTGCCGTGAAGCCTTGGTTGGTATTCAGGCCATGCTTTTGTCCCTTGGCCGAACCCAAAGCCAGATGATCGGCGGAGCACCGAGTAGCGAACAGGCACGTGTATTTGAGACGCTTCGGCGGCAGTGGTCCGAAAACCTGTCGGTTCAGTTGCAAAGCAAATAACCCCAAAACTCCAAGCTAAATTGCGCATTTGCCTATTTGCTGGGAGTTGCATAGAATCATGTTCGTGATTTTGTGGATTAATTCGAGTCGAGGTATGCAAGCACAGCGTCTTGCGTGCCTCACTAGACTCGTGTTTTTTACGGCTCACGATTTATTTACTTCAGCTCGCCAATAGCGGAGGGCACAGCCATTGGAGTATATTATGGTTTTTGAACCAATCGAGCCCTCGTGGGCTAATTTTGCAGCTACTCAAGACCTACTCGCGAATTCGCGACGAATCGATTATCGATATTGGGGTCTTGAAGAAGCACTAAGCGAAACTCTTAAAACTTCCGTTCTCGACCCGGATTGCCGGCAGAAGTTCAGTACGCTTCGAGATAATCGCACGAAGAAGCATCGCAAGAGGCAGCAAAAACTCAAATCCGTATCAGATACGGTCCCAAGCAGCTCGCCAGCGAACCAACATCACCAAACAGATTGCGAAGACGCTTTGGGGTCATATTTGCCACTGCTCGCCTCGATCGAGCGGCAGATTTTTAGCTTGCTGGCCACGGACGAAAGCTACACCGAAGTTGCCGATCGCTTGCAGCTTGGTGTTAGCCAACTCAAATCAAAAGTCCATCGCGCTCGAAAGCGAATAGTACAGCTTTGCGACGAAGTCTTGGTCTGAGATATCTCAGCCAGTTTCTGCCTTTACACCCAACGAAAAGGATACGTTTGATGATAGGTCCAAGATGTTATTGCATCCAGGTTGTGTTTACTTTGGTGCTTTGTTGCTCGAATTTTCCAGTACCAATTCATGGGCAGGAGCGGATCAATTCCGCGTCCGCGTATAACTCAAGCTCCGATGCGATTCTTAGTTCACTACAAGCGATGCAGACAGAGCATGGTGATGTATTTGTCGTTCAGAATGAACTCGACCCTTTGATCGAAGCGAGCGGTGGCGGAGCTTGTCCAAGTGCGGCGGGTGTCATCGCGATGCAGGCGTTGAGATGCATGACCGGAAGCGAAAGGCACCCTCATCCACACAAAGTCGCATTAGACGCTTTTCGCAATCAGCCCAAACTGCTCGACGGCAGAGTTAGCAACAAACAGTTTGTCGACTTGCTTTTGTTCTATGAAAAATACGTATCGAACGCAAAGCTCTCAATTCGCGTTCAGTCCGCACCGAATTCACCTTACGCAGCCGATGCCAACGTCTGGGCAAGTGACGGTAAGCCGGACGTTAAGGTTCTGAGCGATGAAATCAAGATACTCAGCTTTTCCGTAACGGAGCCTAATGGCAACTTTCTTGGACGACACTTCGTGCTGTTCAAGCGAATCGATGGCGACCAACTGTTCGTTGTCGATCCCACGTCCCCTAACAAAGAAAAGCAATTTACTCTCGAGGCAGGGCTTCCAGGATGCGGCAGATTTTTCCTTCGTTACCCTGTTGAATTCCAACGACCATATGTCAATGAACTAAACACCATTTTCACGATACGAGTTAAGAGGAACAAGTCCGCCACTGGGCCTTTATCCATGGCAAATGTTCTGCAGCGGATTGACGAGACTGCCCTAGAACTGAAAAAGCAAGGATTGCTTCGTTCACCACGAGACTGGCGGAAACAAACAGCCAACTTCGGTCTACCTGCACTCGATTTGCCCAGCGATGTTGGTGGTCATAGTTGGTCGGCAGAGCAAATGCTGGAAGTATTTCGACACGCAGGTCGCCATGACCTCAATCTCCGGGATGTGGTTGGAGGGGCACATGGCCGCATTCTTGCAAACTCCAAATCACCTAAAGCTGCTGACTTGCTTCGTGGGGTTGTGAAAGGCGAACGTTATTTCGCGATCACTATAACCGAACCGAATTATGGGTCGGACTTCACATCGATGGAATCGACATCGAGGAAGGTCGATGGTGGATACATCCTCAATGGTGAAAAGAGATTCAATGCACGACTTGAACAAGCTACCGACGTAATCGTGATAACCAAGAGCCCCGAAAACAAGCGTGGGAAACTGAATGTCTTCGTTTTACCAATTGACGCTAAGGGACTAACCATTGAGTCCTTTGGAGCTCATGGTCTTACGGGCAATTCGTATGGTGGTCTGACGATGAAGGACTTGTTCGTACCGGAAAGCTCGTTGATCGGTGAGGATGGAAAAGGATACGATGTTTTCTCAAAACTCTTTCTTTACTGGCGTTTCATGCAAACAGCCACAGCCATAGGGACTGCTGAAGGCGCCTTGGTCCAAATGGCAGAACGCTTGAAGACACGTATCGTGTTCGGCGGTCCAATTGGTAGGTTCACCCATTTGCAACAGCCAATGGGTCAGCACACGACTGAATTGAAAATGGCGCATTCTTTGGCGATACGCGCCGCTAAGCTTCTTGATGAAGGCAAATATTCTGAGGCCGAACCGCTAATCAATGGTCTAAAGGCCGAGGGCGTAGAGATCGCCCTGAAGGCAGTCGATGCCGCAGCCAGAGCGTTTGGAGGCGAGGGTTTTTCCGATTTGGTTGACATTGGCGACCGTCTTCGGGATCTCAACGGACTTCGAATTGCCGATGGCGCGACCGACGTCATGCGATCGGCGGTTGTCAGGGATGAGTTTGGACGCGAATTCTGGGATATGGCAACGAAGGGCAATTTCGACCTTGTGAGCCAAGAAATCGAGAACTCAGAACGAGCCAGCGAGCCAGCAAAGTAAAAAGCCAACAAAAACAGGGGCTCGACAGAGAGTTGCGAGTGCAGCAA
The DNA here is from genome assembly GCA_031373875.1 of Pirellulaceae bacterium. Classification (GTDB taxonomy): domain Bacteria; phylum Planctomycetota; class Planctomycetia; order Pirellulales; family Pirellulaceae; genus JANMGV01. The sequence goes on from JANMNK010000717.1 coordinate 2,950, forward strand.
TTATATTGCTGCACCATTGACAATGGCGGATCCCATGATATTATTAAACGCACACAGGAAGCATGGGCGCATAAAAAAACGGCCTCGCGGTGG
>JANMNK010000716.1:0-3364 GCA_031373875.1 Pirellulaceae bacterium
CTCCCAGGCGGTTGGCCCAGAAAAAGATCAACGGCGTATACAACTCGACGAATCGCGGCCAAGCACTGTCGGCCTCGGAATTTCTCAGTCGATTCAATAAACTGGCGGGAGTTTGTATCGACACGATTCTTAATTCCCAGGATTACGATCAATTCAAACGCAATTTGAATCTATATCTTGCCCAATAGAATAACAAGTATTCCCTATATTTTTTCCCTAGAGCGCACTGCTTCAAAAGGGCACTACAGGTCGGATCAAGAGCATTCCGCTCCATTCAAGAAGCGTTGGAATTCCGATGGCGATGAACACAGGCATTCGATGACAGGCGAATTGTTTGTCTTTCCCGCCCCCCGATTTTAATGGTACGGGAAAACGCAAACTGAAAATCGCCAATGTTTCGACAGGAACTTTTCTTCCATGAGATTGCGATCGTTCTAGCCGTGCAATCAGAGGCACTGCAGTTCTTCGTCTACGCTGACTTTGCGATTTGTGAAGAATGCAGATTTATCGGGAGTTACTTCCAAAGGGTAGAAACTGGCTAGTTTTGGGGTGGCGAACTTCTCCGCTGAAACTGCATGACCCCATTGAATACACTGCTTGGACTGAAACGCTTCAGGAAGTCGTTTTACCGGGCAAACCGATAAACAAACTTGTTGTTGCCAGTTGCGAGATGGCCTTAAGCGAACTTTCCAGAAGCAATTTCAGATCGCTTGGCCCGTCAAGCGAAAATACGATTTGCCTTGCAGTGGCGCGCATGATGATTCGCGTCGTCGGAATTCGCAGCGTGAATTCGGTGCAGTCGGGATCGTATTTTAGGTGTTCGACCAGCGCATCGATCTCTTCGATTTCGTCGATCTTGGACGCCAAGTCGATTTTTCGCCCAAGATCGATGACGACCTTGTTGCAATATTCGGCAAACACTTCGATAAAATTCGGTTCGTCGATGACCTCCGGTCTGTGGAACGATGCGACTTCGGTACGCAAAACATATTTGTCCGCTGCGTCGGGATCTTGAGCCAACGTGATGTTGACGTCAAAGTCCGGTACTTTGATCGACGCGACCGATCCGAGGTTGGTGAAACTAAGGTCTTTGCGTTTATAGCGAAAGAGACTACGAAGCTTGTCAACAATCTCCGTTGCCCGAGTCGCGACCTCTCCTTCGCCAGCCTTCTGAATGAAACTTTGTTCCCAAGAATTGTGGGACGTCAACGCAAATTTAGGCTTCACGAATCCGCTCAGGTCCCGAACTCTTCCGAAGCTCTCGCCCACCAAGCTTGAATCCTTAATAATGATGGTTGCTCCTTGCGATGGATTCTGAAGTTCGCTTGAAAATGCATCGCCAGCAACAAAAACTATTCGGTCAGGGTCTCTGGCAACCATCCAAGGCGTTTGTATTTTTGTCGACGAAAAAGTAAGCCGTAGGTAACGCGGTATTTGCTCCAGTATAGAGGATTGCAGTGAGGCTGCCGTGACGACAGTAGAATTTTCTTTGTGCGTATTGGCTTGACCAGCCATCGCATCTAGCAAGCACTTCATCCAAATACCCTGTTTCAAGCCGGGGCCGGCATAAGATTTTTCATTGGGCCGACAAGAAACAAACGCGGCCCGATTTTCCAAGTTAGCGAATTCCAAAAGTTCGTTGGCGGCAAAGGAACTTGGCTTTTCCAACAGCGTCTCATCGATCCACTCGACTTCGTGACAAGCGTCGAGGAAAACGCTAATCTGCGTGGCCTTTGACCGGTTTAACTCTTCCAGCAAATCATGCAACGATAAACTTGATTTTTCTATTAAGTGCCTGCGCGAGTCGAACGCCGTCAAGAAACTAACATCTCCCATCGACACGCCATGGCCCGAGAAAAGCATCATGACACGATCGCCGGAATGAACGCGTCTCAAGAATTTCTTCAGCGAGTGAGAGATATTCGCCAAGCTCGCTTGCTGGCCAAGCAAACTGCAGCAGTCGCCAGCGACAACACCTTTATCGACCCAACAGTGCACGAAAGCCGTAGCGTCTTGTTCTGCATATCGAACTCGCGGTATCCGCACGTCGCGGTAAGAATCGATCGCAATGGCAAAGACGTGCGTGCGGGGAATCATGGTTAGCGAAGATATTCGAATTCCATTTCGAGAACGCGGCGAACGAGCCAGCCCGGACTGAGTGCACAACTACGCCGGACAAATACACTTGGCAAAAAAGTGTAAAACGCCAAAGGGAGCGTTGGCCCTTAAAATCCTCGCTTAGTATATTCGCCCTGCAAAGCGCGTCGCTCGATGTCTAAAACTTTTTCGAGCCGCCGTGCGTAGCGTTCGTTGCGCATGTACCGTGCGGCGACGAACGCGCGGACAACTTCAAAGGCTAGCTCAGGACCGATCACCCGAGCACCGATGCACAGAGCGTTCATGTCGTCATGCTCCACGCCTTGCCTCGCAGAGTATGTATCATGGCAAACTGCCGCTCGAATGCCCGGAAATTTGTTGGCGGCCACGCAAATGCCAACGCCACTACCGCACAGCAATATCGCACGATCCGCTCGACCAGCCAGGATTTCCAGGGCGGCGGCTCGGGCAAAGTCCGGGTAATCGCACGACTCAACCCCAGTAGTCCCGCAGTCCACGGTGACGATATTCTTCTGCTGGAATTGTTTGACAAACTCTTGCTTAAGGGCAAAGCCAGCGTGGTCCGACCCGATAGCGTATCGAAATATTGTGTTGTCCGACATTTTGCGATTCTCCGAGACCAATTTTTGTTCTCGCCATTGTAGCTGTCTTTATTTTGTCGTGTGTTGCGAAAAACAGGGAAATTGCCTTGGTGGGGCAAATCGCGACATTGCCGTAAAACGGGGGAGCGGTTAAACTTCCGAGTTCTAGGGCCGAGATTTTTCTGCCTGGCAGCGTGCCAAGGCGACCTTTGCTCCAACTTTTTTTGTAGGTTGTACCCACCTTTGGGCCGTCGAGAGGGTTTGCGAGTGCAATCGCAGCTCAGTGTTTCTTGCCGGTCGGATTGAAATGGCGGGTACGGTTTCAGGATCATTTATGGTTAATCGGAATCTCATTCGTACTCTTGACGACGACTCAATGGCAGCTTTGTTGGACTCCATGCTGCCAGGAGACGACACAGAAGATTTTCTCCTGTCGTCGCTCGAAGATACGGATAAACAGTTCGATGTCAACAAGATCGTCGATGGAAAAATCGTCGACATTAACGATGAATACGTCGTGGTCGACGTCGGATTCAAGAGCGAAGGTTCTGTCCATCGCAGCGAATGGGGCGAAGACGAAGAGCCACCAGCAATCGGTCAAATAGTTAAAGTTCTCATTGAGGACGTTGAAGATAATCAGGGTCCGGCACCTGATACGCTGGGGC
>JANMNK010000721.1:0-1920 GCA_031373875.1 Pirellulaceae bacterium
GTACCCCACGCCTCCCAGCAATACCATGATGGAAGGAAAACCCCGCGCCCTTCCTTTTCGAAGACTTCACGCAGCTTGCTGTACGGTATGTAAATCGTCTGCTCGAGAATTCCGTTTTCTGCGGGTGGTTCTGTCGCCGTCGGAGGCGGCGGATCTTGTGCGATGACATTCGTGATATTTACGAATGAGGTCGTTGCGAAAGCGATCGTTAGTAGACCTAGACTCAGGAGACGCCGCATCGCATCAAATTTCCGCATGATCAAATTCTCTCGAAGGCAATGACAAAATCACGGAAGACAGGAGTTTCGCACTCGACAAGGGACTTATTCAGCAGAGTAACGTTGTACTTCAGCGAGCATTCATCCGGTGGAAAAGATTAGGACAACCGATAGCCGTTATTCACGGACGAACTGTAATTCACTTACAAAGTGGCATGATTGTTCGACCGCACGTCTGGTAAATCGCGTTTCGACCGCAATAACCGGCACATTTAGAAGTCTAGGCTCATTCTAGACGAAAGCACAACGCGATCGGTTTCAGAAAATTGTAAGTTTAGCGCAAAAGCTCCGGCCGTCGTTGTCAGAATGTTGCTCGGGCTCGGTAAACACAAGGAATAACCGAGTCGAGGAGGTCATCGCGGAGCAATTATGACTTCTTCTGTAACTCGTCAGCGAATGCGAGCACTGTCGGAGACTCGGTTAATTTTCGGTTGACATGCGGTCGTTTGCTAAGCAGGAATTTTTGAGCTTGTTCGATCGTCATGTTTCGATGCGCCATCAGAAAACACATCAGCACATTCGCACTCCGCGCCCGACCGGCTTTGCAGTGAACGTAAATGGTACCGTTTTGCGATAAGTGCTTTTGAATAAAATCGACGCCCAGTCGCGCATGTTCTAGGCTAGGTGGATTGAAGTCGACAGTAGGCAGGCGAAGCTGTTCGATGTGATGTTGAGCGTACAAGTCCGTTGGTCCCGGATACTCCTGGCACATATTCACGACGGCGGTCACGCCTTCTGCTACGAGTTTGTCGACGTCTTTCCTAAGAGGCATGGCTCCCAAGATCAGATTGCTCTCGATATGGTCCCACCAATTCCGCTTCCTTAGAAATCGTCCAAGCAAGGCGTTCCACAGAAACGTTGGTACGAAAAGCGCGCGTGATAAGATTGGATGCAAATTACTTGGCCCTTTATTTCGGCGCAAAGAATAGACAGCGGCAGCGTTGAATGTTGTACCTTCCCTACCCGCTGGCGCACTAGCCACTCACGGACAACATCTCCATTGGATGTGAGACAAGATACGACAAGCAGCGTCCTCAAGCCAGTAGGCAACTTTTTATCAAGCTGCGTCCGATTTTTGATCGCCTCGCATGCGAGGGCGAAGCTTGCTCAATGCGAAAGGGATTGTCGTTGACGGCTTTTCGTCGCTTCGCACGAATGCCGAATACGATTGTGTGGAAGATACATTAGCAGGTTGTGCATAAGTGCTTGTTAAAGGCTGGAGGGAAGATTCATCGTGTTTTGATTCTTGTTGCGCCGCATCGTGCAGATGAATGTCAAGCTGCGGAAATGGAATCGAAATATTTGCTTCGTCGAGTTGCGTTTTGATGGCTGCGATTAGTTTTTCTTTTACATCTCCAAAGCCCTTGGTAGATGTCCAGAACTGAATCGACCAATCCACGGAACTGGCGCCAAGATTGCTCAATCCGACTTTGTATCCTCGGCCATCGCCATCGATTAAGTGAGTTCGTAACGATTCTGCCGCGTTCGTTAAAGCCGCGCGCGTGCGATCCAAACTGGCGTGATAAGAGACGCCGATCGGCAGGTCAATTCTTCGGTGCTTGTGATGAGTCATGTTTTCTATCGTCGCGCCGGAAATGGAACTATTGGGGACGATGATGCGGCGGTTATCGGGCGTATCAAG
>JANMNK010000733.1:0-2270 GCA_031373875.1 Pirellulaceae bacterium
GTTGGAACGATCGCTATCGAGAAGTAAAAAAATCTCTGGCGAAGTCAATTGTACCGGCAATCGCCGACGATCAGTTTTTGGATTCTCGACTTTTTAGTATTGGGAGATCGAGATTATCGAAGCATGCAACCGCGACACTCATGACGCGAAAGTATGATTCGATCGCATAGCAAACGAAGCCGTTGCAGCCGCTGAACCGAGCGATGGAAATCGCGAATCAGACCGATGCTTTGACGAAAAACATAGGCCGCGAGCTAATATTTGAGCAACAGGGCGCTGCAGATTCGGGAGATTGATTGCTCGTCGTGCAAGTGAGCGACAGGAATTCGTTCCGCGATGAGACGTCCGGCGGCTTGGTTAACAACATCTTGCTCGTGATGATTAATGATGGCGGAAACGGCGTAGCCTTGTCTTCGCAAAAGCCCGAGTGCGAGCGCTGCGGTTTCGTCGACTTCTTGAACAATAACGATTACCGAAGCATCGCGTGCCAGTCGGCTTTGTGATTCGATCAACATCTGTGGCAATTTGAGTCCATCGGTTAACTCCATTCGCGCTAGTGTCCGGTGGATTTCTTGGAAATGACCTGCACCTCGTCCGACAGTTACCACGACAGGCCGAAGTCGATTGTCCACGTCGCGCATCGCAATACTTTGTAAAGCTTCCTCGCGAGTTCTCGCGTCCGATTCCCAGCCCTCCGTTTGAATGCGATCCACGGCATCGCGCGCGTTGGTAAGCAAACCAAATTGTTCACCCATCTGATAGAGCGTATGACAAATGCTTGCCGCGGCCGTGATTGCCAAATCGCTTCGAACGGGTTCGTGAGCGTCCGGATTGGTTGACTTGTGCAGGTCCAGAACAATCATCGCGCCAGCAACACACGTAGGTTGAAACACCTTACTATGCAGTTTTCCGGTCCTCGCAGTCGCTGCCCAATGAACTCGGTTCATCGGGTCGCCCATCTGATACTCCCGAATACCGGAAATCATGGTCGGATCTTCTTCTAGGCGATAGGACATGCGTATTTCGCCGATGGGGCGACGCGAACTAATGTCGTATCCAACCAGGGGAATAAGTTTGGGCAGGACCAATATAAAATCGGGTGGCGTTGCCGTTCGGTATCGCCGATTGAGTCCAAACAGGTCACCTGTTTCGACGACCGTCGGCCCAATTTGAAAATAGCCGCGTCGATGAAATCTTAATCGGTAGCTTAGCAATCGATTTTTGCGGCCGGGCAACATACAAAGTCGGATTGGCTCGTTTAATTTCTCAATCGCTACAGGCGGCAACTTGGTCGCCCGCTTTGGCAAGACGTCTTCGATGATGACCCAAGGCACAAACCAGCCGCTCTCGTTGGTTACTTGAACGCCGATGCTGACTTCGTCTTCAATTTCAAATTCGTGCTGAATAACTTGCCGTTTCGCAGTAGTCACCGTCGCCCACTTGCGGGCCAGGAATTGACTAGAAAAGAAAACGGCAAACATGGCGTAAGCCGAGTAAACCAATAAATTGGCGCCAGTCATCAAGCCTATCAGCAGTAACAGCGCGAGGCCGGCTGCATAGTGCATACATCAATCCTCAAGTACGCCTTTGCCCTGCGACATGACGGGTACGGCTACTTCGGCAAGAATGTCTTCGACAACTTTCTCGGTTGTAAGTCGTCGAAGGCGGCTTTCGGGTTTCAGGATAATGCGGTGCGCTAAAACGGGTTGAGCGATTCGTTTCACGTCGTCGGGCTGAACATAATCGTTGCCGCGCAGAGCCGCCATCGCCTGGGAGGTGCGAAACAATGCAATGCTCGCACGAGGGCTAGCCCCCAAAGCCAAATCTTCATGGGATCGAGTTTCCTGGACAAGCTGCAGCATATACTGTCGGACTTTGACGTCGACGAAAACAGACTTGATGGCTTCTTGGCAAGCTAACAATTCTTTGATCATAATGACCGGCTCAAGCTTGTTCAGCGGATGCTGCTGCTCAAGTAATTGCAGCATGCGTAACTCTTCTTCCATGGTTGGATAGCCAAGCGAAAATTTCATCAAGAAGCGATCTAGCTGGGCTTCGGGCAAGGGGAAAGTCCCTTCATGATCGACGGGATTCTGGGTTGCGATGACCAGAAACGGCGGATCCAGATCGTAGGTCGTTCCATCGACGGTTACCCTTCCCTCGCCCATGGCTTCGAGCAGCGCAGCCTGCGTTCGGGGCGTGGTGCGGTTAATTTCGTCGGCGAGCAACAAATTTGCAAAGACGGGACCTTTGCGGAATTCGAACTCGCT
>JANMNK010000749.1:0-3804 GCA_031373875.1 Pirellulaceae bacterium
CGAGCAGAAAATTCGAGCTTTAGTGAGTGAGATTTTTGCAAGAGGTCCACGGTCAGTGCGAGCATCTCGGCTTCGGCGAACGGAAGGTGATATTTGAGGATGGCCATTTCGTCTTCGCGACTTGGAAAACCAAGTGGCAATGTTGGCTGAAGGCGGCTGAGGATGTAATCGGGAATTTCATAAGTCGAATCATCCTGGTTCATCGTCACGGCGCATCGAAAATCACGATGGGCGTGTATGGTGATCCCGGCTACGATCGATTCCACTTGGCGACGCTGATCGAATAATGGCGCGAGACTGGCCCACGATTTTTCGTTCATGCGATTGCCTTCGTCGAGCACGCAAACAGCGCCGCGAATCATGGCCGTTACAAGCGGCGAAGCGTGATATGCGATCTTGCCGTCGCTTGAAAGAACCGGCGTTACGAGCAAATCTTCGGGGCGAGTGTCGGCCGTACATTGGAAAATGTAAAGCTCTTGTTTGCGAACCCGGGCCGCTGCCATTGCGAGCGCTGTTTTGCCAATTCCCGGCACTCCCGTCAAGCGAGGAGTCAGTGGAATATCTTTATCATCAACCACAAGCCAGCAAGCGAGTAACTGTTGCAGGATTTCGCCTTGGCCGATCCAGACCACATCGTTCGCCATCGGTTGACTTAGCTTTAAGCCGACGCCACCGATTTTCGCGATTTCAGACATTCAAATAGTACCTATCACATTGCGAGGAAATTCAATCAAGTGCTGTTCAACCACCATGATACGAAAGTACGGTCGACCTGTCCAACGAGCACGGCAGCGAAGGCCCCATCCTTGGTCGTCTTCGCCAATTCCGTAACATTTAAAGAGGTAGATTAGGCCCCAAAACAGTTTTTGGTCCACAGCAGTCGTTGATCATGACATGGCAGTCGAATTTCAAGCTAACTGAATTTTAGCTCAAACGATTTTCCGTTTTGGCTCTCGTTTCCGCCGATCGTATGAAGCGTCAGCGTTATAGCGTTCTGTTCAGTTTGTACTGACATCCATCCGACAGGCTGGGTGTCCGAAAAATTGTAACCGACAGCGGGAAGATTGACTAAATGTACTTGTTCTTGTTTCTTGATATCAAAAACATGCGAGTGACCATAAAAAATCGCTTGGACGTGTTTATTCTGCACTGCTAGCTGTTTCAAGAAATTGGCATCAAGCAACTCACCGTCTTCGTCGCCCAAAGTGTGATGGACCATCATCAACGTGGGCTTGTCTGTGTGCGCACCTAGATAATTTGTTAACCAATTTCTTTGTGCTTTGCCAAGCAGTCCTGCAACGCGGTCGACGTAGAGCAAGGAATCCAAAATAACCCATCGAACGTGCTCGCCTTCCACGATAGAAATGTGTTTGCTTGAAACGGATACATCGGCATTCGTGGCAGGCTCAAAGACTTTGCGGAAATTCTCACGATCGTCGTGATTGCCCAATGCGATTGCAGTTGGAGGTGCCTTATGCTCGGTGAGTATGGATTTGAGCGCGTGATAGTCGTCCATCAATCCTGTTAGCCGGGCAGCATCTCCGCAAAGCAAGGCCATCTGCGCGTTGGACGCAGGCACTTGAGCCAATACCGTTTCCAAATTCTTGTAAGGACGAAAGCCACGATATTCTTCGTCTCGGTTTGCTGGAATATGCGTGTCGGACAGCAATGCAAATCGAGTTAGGGGATCGGAATTCGTATCTGAGTCGCCGAATGAGAATCGCGATGCAATTCCTCCGGCAACCAGGGCTGTAGAAAATCTTAAGAACGATTGCCGCGAGATTTTAGGTTCGTACCAACCAGGCATATTATTGTCCTTCTGATTATTTTTTGATCGCGTACTAAATTCCGAAGTTGTTCATGTAAACGGTATTTTAATTCTGAGCGTCGCGAAATGGACCTAGGAAACGGAAATTCGACCAGCTTTGTTCATTGCCGCCAAGCTTATTCTAACGCGATCTTGAGATGGAATGGTCGGCAAATGGACTAAAGGAGTCGACGATGCTACACGTATTCTCAGAATACAGAATCGAGATACATTTACAGCCTTGTAAGAATGGCAATATGGTGGCAACCGTCTTGGGGACGCAGCAGCAAGCATGAGCACGGTAAAAGAAAACTGTGAAAAAACTTGGTACGACTTGCCGCATTACTACGACTTGGGTTTCCGCGAGGAAACGAAGCAAGAATGCAAATTCCTCGAAAGTGTTTTTGCAAAGTTTGCGAAATGTAAAGTGAAGCGGGTTTTTGAAGCTGGTTGCGGAACTGGTCGTTTGATCGCTGAAATGGCAGCGCGCGGATATGATGTGACAGGTTTTGATTTGAATCGAAACACGCTGGACTATTGCAGCAAAAGACTGACACGCCGCAAGCTTCAGGCGACCTTGGTCGAAGCGAACATGGAGGAGTTTAGCTTAGGCAAGAAATTTCACGGCGCGTTCAATGCGATCAATACCTTCCGGCATTTGTTGACTGAAGAGTCCGCAGAAAGCCATTTGAATTGCGTTGCCAAGCATCTTGTGTCCGGTGGCATCTATGTGCTTGGTCTCCATCTTTTACCGATTGATGCCGACCCGCTCGATCAAGAGCGTTGGCAGTATAAATCGAAGTCGTTGAAGATTAACTATGTTTTGCGTGTGACGCATAGCGATTTGCGCAAACGGATTGAGCATCTAAAGCTGACGATGACCGTCCATAAAAACGGCAAGTCTGACAAAGTTGCGGACGAATTTGATTTGAGGATTTATCGAGCCAAGCAGATGAAGGCCTTACTGAAAAAGATTCCTGAGTTCGAACTGTGCGAAGTTTACGATTTTTGGTACGAGATCGACGAACCACAAAAATTTGACGACTACTTGAGCGATGCCGTTTTCATTCTAAGAAAGCTCTGAGTGAGGTTTTCGTTTTGAAATCAACCAAGTCCCCTTCGAGTGCAGACGTTGCCAAGAAAGCCTCGCGATTAGCCAAGCGAATGCGAGATCGACTCATGGAGGTTGACTTCTCCGATTCGGTTCCTTGGGTATATCATCCACTCGATTACGCTTGGCGAGCACATGCAGAATACATTCGCCGTTTTGGAGCAAGCACCAAACGAGTGCTTTTTGTCGGAATGAATCCTGGACCTTGGGGTATGGTGCAAACCGGCGTTCCCTTTGGTGAGGTTGCTGCGGTCCGAGATTGGTTGGGCATAAACGACGGCGTATCCCCTCCTAGTTCAATACATCCGAGACGGCCGATCGATGGCTTTCTGTGTAAACGCTCCGAAGTATCCGGCCGAAGATTTTGGGGCATGTTTCAATGTGTTTTCAAGTCGCCCGAGAAATTCTTTGAGGAACACTTCGTTGTAAATTACTGCCCTGTTGCATTCATGGAGGAAACTGGTCGCAACGTCACGCCCGATAAGCTTGCCAAACCCATGCGCGAGACAATCGAGGAAATCTGCAATGAACATTTGTGCGGTTTGATTGCGTTGTTCGAGCCGAAGTGGATTGTCGGCGTGGGTGGTTTTGCGGAAAAATGTGCGTCAGTTTCCGTAAACTGTCTAGTCGATCAAGGAGTGGTGCAATTGCCGCAAGTAGGCAAAATGTTGCACCCGAGCCCTGCTTCGCCTGCCGCCAATCGAGACTGGGAAAGCCAAGCGTCAAAACAATTACGTGACCAAAAAATTTGGAGCAAGTAAAACGCAGGCTTTTAGTGCTTAGCCTCGGAATACCTACTCGTTCGATTGATGCTTTTCGGTTAATTTTGCTGCTGTAAATCGGTTACGCACCCATTCAGTAATAGAGCGGCGAGTTTGCACCTTGC
>JANMNK010000789.1:0-2781 GCA_031373875.1 Pirellulaceae bacterium
CCGCTCGTTCCGAACTCATTCGATAACTCGTCTGCAATGGCATTCAGCATGAGCGAAGAAGAGTTGATTGCCACCGCATTAGCTTGTCGCCCAGACTATCACGCTGCACGTTGGACGGTCGCTGCGGCTCAGGAAAGGTCCAAATTGTCTCGTTGGTTGTTTTGGCGAGTGGACAGCGTTCTCGATGTTCGAAGCGGACCCGGCTATACGCGATCCGGCACAGGGTTACGGTTTGACTTGCCGATTTTCAATCATAATCAAGGCGGAATCCTTCGCGCAGATTGGGAATTTAATGCGGCGATGCACAATCGCGATGCGATTCGCGATCAGATTTACCAAGATGTTCGTGTCGCATATCGCCAGTCGGCGCAAGCTTTGGCTAACCTCCAAATACTGGAGACCCAAGTCCTCCCGAATCTTCAGAAAGCTCTCGAGATCTCGAAAAAGGGATTCGAAGACGGCGGCACGGATTACTTGCTGGTTTTGCAGACTACTACGCAGTACCTTGACGCAAGATCGCGAATATTAGATCAACGTGCTACCTTACGGCGTGCTATCGCCGAGCTTGAACGCAGTGTCGGTCGAAGCCTTCATGCACCGCCGCTGGATGTACCGCAGATGCTTTCACAAACAGCACCTGACGATATTTCAACCGAGTCTGAAATGAACAGCGGGCCGGAACGCATCGAGTAGAAAGATAATTGGATCCGTAAGTTCTGTTGCATTCGTACACGTAACCACGTTGTCATACGACCACATCCCAGAAAATTGGATTAAACTGGACGTTTCATCGGCAGCTTGTATCTACTTATTGGCGGTTTTTTCGTAATGCATGTCGCGACAAAAGTTCGATCGATCGCCTCGATGATGCTAATTGTAAGTTCGAGTTGCGTGATCGGATGCAAGCCGCCGACGGCGACCAAGTCCAAAGCCGCGGCGCCTGCTAAGGTCGAAATGGTGCCGCACGAAAGTGATCTTGCGACGATTACACTGACCCCCGAAGCAGAGAGTCGGCTTGGGATTACGACGGTTGCGGCAGAGTCCAGAAAAGTCCAGCAGCATCGCACGTTTGGCGGCGAAGTCATCGTTCCCTCTGGAAAATCGATCATGATTTCAGCTCCCGTCGCTGGAATCGTCTCAAGCTCGCTGGAGACGCCGCTTCCCACACCTGGCGCGAAAGTCCAAGCAGGTGATTTGGTGCTAACCTTGATTCCGTTACTGTCTCCCGAACGCGACGTTCCGACTCCTGCCGAGCAAGTACAAATGGCAGGGGCGAGAGCAACGTTGCTGGCCGCACAGGTGACTGCGCAAGGCGACGTCGAACGGGGACGGGCTGATGTCGTTGCTACAAAAATTGCATTGGACCGCGCAACAAAACTTTTCGCCGACCGCGCAGGCAGTCAACGTGCCTTGGATGACGCGCAAGCCCAATCGAATGTCGCCACCGCAGTCTTGGCCGCAGCGGTGGAACGATTTTCTCAGTTGACAAAACTGCTGGCTACTTTGGAGAAAAGCCCAGGGCATGAACCTGCGTTGCCAATGTCGATTCGTGCACCTGTCGAAGGCATCATTCGCAACGTGAATGTTTCAGCGAACCAACAAGTGGTCGGAGGAGCTGCGCTTTTCGAAGTTCTCGATACGCGGTCCGTATGGGTTCGAGTGCCGATCTTTGTCGACATGTTGCCATCTATCCAAAAGGATGCAATTGGACGAGTTGTATCGCTGGATGGAAAATCTTTAACGGCTTCTTCGACTGATACTCAGTCCGAAAATGCTCAAGCTACTCCTGTAGACGCGCCACCAACGGCTGACGCTGCCACATCGTCGGCTGATTTGTATTTCGAAGTCGGAAACCATCGAGCAGCGTTGCGACCGGGACAACGGGTAGGCATCGAGCTTCCTATGAACACGGAAATCGACGCCGTACTTGTCCCTGCCGCCTCCGTTCTTTACGACATACACGGCGGGACATGGATATACATCTCTGAGGATGAGCATCGATTTGAGCGACGGCGAGTGTTAGTGCGTTGGTTCGACGGCGCTCAAGCTGTTCTCGATAAATCGCCACCCGCAGGCACCATGGTCGTTGCCGAAGGCGCTGCCGAACTGTTTGGTACCGAATTCGGAACAGGGAAGTAGGCGAACGCAGAATATGAGTTGGCTAATTCGTGCTTCCCTTCAGTTTCGCTTGATCGTAGTCATGATCGCCATCGCGCTCATCGTCGTTGGTATCCGTACGACCGATTCGATTCCGATGGATGTTTTTCCTGAATTCGCACCGCCGCTTGTTGAGATTCAAACCGAGGCCCCCGGCGTTTCGACCGAAGATGTCGAAAGTCTAATCAGCGTTCCCTTAGAAAACGCGGTCAACGGCATTCCCTTTGTAAAAGCCGTTCGCTCCAAGTCTGTCTTGGGATTATCCAGCGTTCGGTTAATTTTCGCAAATGGTACGGACTTGCTCACGGCCCGCCAATTAGTCCAAGAACGACTGACTTTAGTCGCCTCGCAATTACCGCTCGTTGCTCGCCCCCCCGTTATTCTACCGCCCCTGTCATCGCTTAGTCGTTGTATGAAAATCGGCCTCTGGTCCGACACGCAATCGCAGATGGACATGACAGTTTTGACCAAGTGGACGATACGCCCGCGGTTGATGTCGGTCAGCGGCGTCGCCAACATCGCCGTCTGGGGCGAAAAAGAACCCGAGTTGCAAGTTATCGCCGACCCCGATCGGCTTCGCGCAAACGGGTTAACGCTCGACAACTTGCTCCAGTCGGTACGAGA
>JANMNK010000815.1:0-3447 GCA_031373875.1 Pirellulaceae bacterium
ACAGTTTTCGGATAGCCTCTTAATTGTTGTCTGGCAAACCTTCTTGATGGCCAACGTTCTTGACTGGTTCGAAGATGCGTTGCACCTCGGCGATCAGTTGCATATCGACCGGTTCGTTGGCCCATTGGACCCACTTGGCAATGTTATCGGGATTTGCGCTACCCGCTACCGTCGTGGTGATATCTTCATTCAACAAGCAATATTGCAACGCAAGTTTGGCGATATCGACACCGCGTTCTTGACAATATTGGGCCGCACTTTTCGCGACGGCTTGCACACTCGTTGGATCGCGAAACCAAATAGGTAACGAAGCGTTTGTTAGCAGTCGAGCAGCAAATGGTCCAGCGTTCATAATACCGATCCCTTTATCCTTGAGCATCGGAATCGTCTCGTCGGCGAAACGTGTATTCTGCAAGGTGTACTGGTTGTAACTAAGAACACAGTCAACCGGCGTCTGATTGCAGATGACATGAAAGATTTTTTGCGGGTAACCACTGATTCCGACATAGCGGACTTTTCCAGCCTGCTGGGCCTTTCGCAAGGCTGGAATCGTCTCTTCGACGATTTGTTGCAGAGGTACAAATTCGATGTCGTGGCAAAGCACAATATCCAGGTGCCCGCACTTGAGTCGATGAAGCGAAACGTCCACGCTCTCAGCGACACGGCGAGCCGAAAAATCGAAATGCCCTACGTCATAACGACCAAGCTTGGTGCACATCGTATAACTGTCGCGAGGGATGTCACGCAGTGCGACACCCAAGAGCACTTCGCTCATTCCTCGGCCATAAAAAGGTGACGTATCGATGAAGTTCAAACCCAAATCCAGCGCGACCCGAATCGAACGAAAAACTTCTTCCAAAGACACCGACCGAAATTCGGCCCCGAGCGAGGAAGCACCGAAGCTCAAAATGGGCAAATCCAAATCTGTGTTTCCAAGTCGACGAGTTTTCATCAAGTTAATCCATAAAATTTAGTGCTGTTTGAACCAAAGAACTTTTCGACTGCGGCATCGCCCAGCGGAGCGACGAAATCATATGCCAGTTGATAAACTTGCCGATAGGTTCCCGCCAATAATGCAACCGGCCAATCGGAGCCATACATCAAACGATCGATTCCAAACGCCTCCAATACTGTCTCCAGGTACGGCTGAAAATCATGGGGTTTCCAGGATTTCCAATTCGCTTCGGTAACCATACCCGAGACCTTGCAACACACGTTTGGATGCTTGGCGAATTCGCGAATCTGAGTTTTCCAGGGTTCGATCGTACCGTCCTTAATAAAGGGCTTGGCAATATGATCGAGCACAAAAGCTTGCTCAGGGAAATTGCTAACCAATCGAATGGCTGCCGCTAGTTGGCGCGGGTAGATGAGGACGTCGTAAGTCAGATTAAACTGCTTAAGTCGTCCGATCCCTCGTTGAAAATTTCCGTCCAGCATGAATGCGTCATCGGGTTCGTCCTGAACGACATGCCGCACACCCACAAATTTCTTGTTGGTGGTCAAAGATCGCAACTGGTCGTCGACATTGTCGGAACGTAAATCGACCCATCCCACTACGCCACGAACAATTGGCCACGTATCGGCCAGTTCAAGCAACCAGCGGGATTCTTCGTACGTTTGACAAGCTTGAACAGCAACGCAACCGTCGAGCCCGCAAGCTTTTAATTCGGGTTCTAAGTCCTGAGGAAAGTAATCACGTCGAATAGACCAGTCGGGTTTCATCCACCCATATTCTGCTTCGCTGTATTTCCAAAAATGCTGATGCGAATCGATCTTCATAATCAGGACGTTCTCACTCCTAACGTCAACAGCAGATTTGCCCACAAAGCTTGATCGGCGGTTTGGATCGTCAGGACATGGTCCGCCGACTCGACAGCTTTGTAAAAGTCCCATTTCATGATGGGCTTTAGTTCGGTCTTAATCCCCGATTGACGGATGATTTCTCGATACTCATTCCAA
Source organism: Pirellulaceae bacterium (assembly GCA_031373875.1). Lineage (GTDB taxonomy): Bacteria > Planctomycetota > Planctomycetia > Pirellulales > Pirellulaceae > JANMGV01. The sequence goes on from JANMNK010000815.1 coordinate 1,960, forward strand.
ACTGGCGGGTCACCCTGCTGCGCGTAAGGGTCGCTGGGATCGATTCCCATCGTGTTGATGAAATCGATTGGAACAAGCTCCAAGAGCGGCTTAAGAACTTGCGCGACAGTTGGAATTCCTGGTGTGAGTTGCAAACACACTAGTTCCGATTTAGGACCGCGTTTGGTCGATGCAGGATAATTGCCGTCGGCGATCAAGATGCAGGCGTGGTGGCCGCAGCGAGCGGCGACGCGTAAAATTTCAGGGTGCAGCAAAGATGTTTTCAGCATAAACAATTCCCGATAAACAATTTATTCTCATGACGGACCCGATGACAGTCATTCTACCGTTCGTTGCTCGAAATTATAAACCCTTCATAAGCCGGTGAAACGAATCGATTGAAGTTTGAGCGGCGATTTGCGAATCGGGTCGAGGGAAAATCTCCGCTGATAAATAACCGTCGTAATTAATGGTCCGCAGTGCGGCAATGACGGCTCGGACATTGGTGTGGCCGCGACCGATAGCTTCGCGATTTGAGTCCGCGAAATGAACATGTCCGATCAAATGGTCCGTCTGTCGGATGGCTTCACCCAAATCCGCTTCCTCAATATTCATATGAAACAAATCCGCCAAAATGCGAATGCGCGAAGACTGTCCCTGCATCAACCAATTCGCAACGTCGGTTAGTCGATTGAAGACATTGGATTCATAGCGATTAAGTGGTTCAAACAGCAACGTGGTCCCGTGATTGGCCGCTGCATAGTCGGCTAATTCCGAAAGCGAGTCACCTAACCACCCCAAGGAATCGACGCACGAAGCTTTACTATCGATTCGACCTTGCATCGAGCCAACGATTGCCGGCGCACGAAATTGCCCCGCCAAATCCACAATAGAACGAATAAAGCCTTTTGCTTTAGAACGAACATCGGGATCGGGGGAAGTGAGCGACCATTGATTGCGAATCCAACCCGCACCCGTACCCATCGCGGCAATTTTTAAGTTGTGTTTTTCGATACAACTTGAAATCAGACTAGTGTCCAATTCCCCATCTGGCGGGAAAATTTCGACTGCGTCAAATCCCATCTCGGCAGCAATGTCACAGTGCTTTTCCAATTCGCCATGGAAGACGAAAGGTCCGTGAATCGCGTCCGGTACCAGCGAGATCGTGATTGCCGATTTCATTTTCAAATAAGCTCATGTTGTTGCGTCGATTATGAATCCAAAATGCTGCCCTATCATACGCTCAAACCGCTTGCCTTACAGCACCATAGCTCAAGTTCGGTCAACTTGGCATGCACCTTCGTCAGGGACATCACATTCCGATTACCAGATCACCGGTCCTTAGAAACAACAAAAAAAGGAACGCAGGGTTGCGTTCCTTTTCATGGAAAACTAGTTCGTGCTCTTAGCATGTGCTTGACGAAACCTGACTTCTATCAAGTCACGAGCACGGACTCGGAGTTACATACCTTTTTCACGCATATGGAATCGACGGAGGATCATAACGAT
>JANMNK010000839.1:0-10550 GCA_031373875.1 Pirellulaceae bacterium
CGCGAGTACATTCAAGAGGAAGATTACAAGTCGGCAGCAAAAGAATTTCAAAAGGCAGTCGATGAAGATCCAGAATTTGGAACGGCCTGGCAACTCCTTGGTTATTCGTTGCACCTCAGTGGCGATTTGGATAAAGCGATCGAGGCCCACATGAAGGCTTCAGAGTTCGAGGAAAGCAAACTGCTCGCACTATACAATCTAGGCTGTGCCTACTCACTCAAAAATGAGCCAGACAAAGCATTCGATTACTTGAACAAGGCGGTCGCCGCTGGTTTCAAGCAGATGAACTACTTTGAAACGGACAAGGATTTGGATAACCTCCGCAAGGACCCTCGCTTTGCCAAAGTAGTCGCGCGAGCGAAAAATGGCGGTAGAGAACCATTCGACAAGGAAATGCTTCCCGGCGAATGGACATTCAAATCGGGCAAACGCGCCGGCGAAGATATTGCCGAAGAGCGGCTAAAAGGTAGCGCAACCTTTGCAGATGACAAAGTGACAATCCCTGCCGGCCCCGACGAAAAGTTTGTAATGTCTTTCAAAATCAAGGAAGGAAAGAAACATACCGAGATCGATCTCAATATCGAATCCGGTCCAGCACCAGAAGGTAAAGCGCTCGGTATCTTGAAAATCGAAGACGGCAAACTCACTCTCTGTTACGATCCGCAAGGAAAGAACCGTCCTGCAAAATTTGAATCCACAGGCGACAACGGCTTCTTCCTGTTCGTCATGGAAAAGAAAGCGGAGGAAAAGAAGGCAGACGACAAAAAAGAAAAAGACGGCAAGTAACAAGCACAGCCTCTAGTTGCCTTCGGCGTGAATTTACCAGTAACAACAAATGCGAGTCGTTTCAAAATCCTTGGTTTTGTAACGACTTTTTTCGTTACTCCTCCAACCGTTTCCAAACCTTCATTCTTGTGCTAACCTCAATCGGTCCGATCATCAAGTTGTTTTCAACACTGTTCGAAGTCGATAAATGGAGGCTTTTATGACGAAGAAAAAAGTTGCGTCCCATGACGATTCGCTTCCTGTAGGATTGTCACAACCCGCGATCCGAGCGTTGAAAAGCGTGGGAATCACCCGGCTATCTCACGTATCGAAGTTCACACGAGGGGAACTGTTCGACCTACATGGCATGGGGCCAAACGGTATCGGAAAACTTGAAGCGGCCCTGAGCGAAATGGGCAAGTCCTTTGCCAATTCCGGCAAGTCGTAATTGGGAGCATTCGCTATGGACAGTTCGAGCGGATTCCCACATCAGGCGCGCAGTGGCAACAGCGATCTTATCGCCCCGAGTTGATCGGCCGGAAACCTTGAAAACGCCCGCGTGGCGCAAGTCCTTGAACGTCGACAGGCATGTCGCCTACATAGCCTCCAACGTTTCCGGCAAGATCGACTGCCTCGATCTTTAAATAAATCTTTCTTGGCATATTCGGATCAGCTCGCCAAACATACCTGCCGGAGTTGGGCAATCCTGCCGCAATCGTCGTCCACGGACCTTGGGGGTTTTCAGAAAAGTAGAGGCTTATGGGGCGGTCACCAAACAAGTTGTCTTGGCAAGTAAACTCGATAACCAAAGAACCCGCTTCTTGCCCTTTGCCATAGAGCGCGCTCAAGATTCTCGCTGAAGGCAACTGGGTATCGACGTGAACCCACACATCCGGCTCTTCTCCAGCACGTGGCGCGCTGCCCGACAGTCCATTGGAATTGACGATCACCATTCGAAATCCGAACATCCCTTCTTCTTCGACTTGAATATCGAAAGGGCTCGTACGATCCGGGTCGTTATCCCAATGATCCCAAGTCTTTCCACCATTTATAGTTCCCCAGAGCTCGACTTGCGTTACTGAGGAAATTGTCTCCTCATCGAGTGCATAGTCCAGGCTGAATGTTTTTGAGTCGCTGTAATATGGCTCGACACCAGGATTAACAGAAATGGGCTCGTCGGATTGCATCTGCCTCTCATCAAATTGCTTTTGATCAATTGTCAAAGGTGCTTGCGTCGAAGTGGGTATTCCATTTGGAACGGAAGGTAGCTGTTGAAGAACATATCCCCCGCCGTTATTGGGCTGGCTTGGCTGAACGGAAGGTGACTGTGGGTTGTTCGGTTGCTGTTCACCGGCAGAGGGAAATAGCTGCAGTTGGGATTCTGACGCGGCGCCCGATGGTGGTTTTACCTGCGGCCGATTTGTCGAAACATAGGGATTGACGATTGGGCGTGGGCTGGTTTGTTGCGGTAATTGCGCGACTATCTGCTGCGATGCGGGTCTTGGACCGTTAGCATTTTGTGTTTGGCTGGCCAGCTGCATTCCGTTCAAGTTCGTCGCGGTTCGAGGGACTTCGGGCGAACGAATGATTTCAAATTGGTTTCCAGCTTGATCCGAGCCGACCAACCGAACTACCATGCGACGGACATTGGGTGCAACATCCCAGACGGCTTGGCCACGGGCTTGAGTTTGCCGGTCCTCGGTAAGCTGAATTTCAACGGGCATCCAAAGTTGACTGCCCTCTGGCAAGTACTCGAGACGAAGTGTATCCGACTTCAAATTTGCATCCGTAACGGCAAACAAAGCGACGAGTCGTCCCTCCGCGTCCAAATTGATTTCCATCTCGCCAAGAGGTTGTTTCGAATCGACGACAATGGCCATCGGTGCATCATTGGATGGAAATGGATTGCCCGCATCGTCCAAGGTTGTCAACCGAAACAGGTACATGCCGTCTGAGTTCACACGAAATGTAAATGCACGTTTGCTTCGTTTATCGCGCGAGATCGACTGTCTTGAGAAGAACTGCCATTGTGTTCCACCATCGGTGGAGAACTCAAGTTGCACTTCCTTTGGTTGACGACCATTCGATGATACGTCAAACGGAATATCGAATTCAGTATTCGATAAATAATAAACCGGGCTTCGCGGCGCACTGCTGAGTGTGTCTTGCGAAGTCAACTGCGCGTCAACTTGACGAGAGAAGACCGCGCAGCACAAAATGAATGCGGATCTGAGTGCGATTCGATGGTATATGCTCTTATCTCTTGGCATGTTCGCTTCGGGGCTAGAGCTGTGTGATTGCCAGGCTGACGATATATTGGGCTAACATTGTTGGTTTAGTGCTGCGTTTCGCGGTAGGAAGCTAGCTTGGGAATTATGTCGCGAAAGACGGCGATTAAACCTGCTTGAAAGGACGGATTTTGAGCGTACTAAATGCGCTTTGGTTGTTATCGGACTGATTCGTGGTAAGCTGGAGGAGAAATTCCGCTTTTCCGTCATGGGTAGGAAAATCCGATTGGTTTTAACCTCTACATCCGCCGTATCGATTCTTCGAAAATGTCGATTCGCAGGCCAATTCGCTGGATTTGGCTTCCGGATTTTCTTAGGACCTTACCAATCGCCCGATGGGCTGATATTGTCAAAGTATGAGTGATAATTGCTATCAATATGATGTGATCGTCGTGGGTGCCGGGCATGCGGGAACAGAAGCTGCAGCGGCAGCCGCACGAGTGGGTGCGCGCGTCGCATTGCTGACAACCAGCCTGGATACGGTCGGGCAAATGAGCTGTAACCCGGCCATCGGCGGGGTCGCAAAAGGCCAGATCGTTCGCGAAGTCGACGCGTTGGGTGGCTTGATGGGAATCGCCACCGACCGCACGGGAATTCAGTTTCGAATGCTCAATCAGAGCAAAGGGCCAGCCATGCACAGTCCGCGTGCTCAAGCGGACAAGAAGGCCTACCAAATTGAAATAAAGCGACTCATCGAAGACACTCCGAATCTCGATCTTCGCCAAGAAATGGTTGAGGACCTGATTGTAGAAAACGTCAATGGCGTTCATCGAATTCAAGGAGTGACGGTTCGCGGAGACGCACAGTACTTGGCCCCCGCCGTGGTTTTGACAACCGGCACATTCCTGCAAGCAATCATGCATACCGGCGAAGCAAAGACTGCTGGGGGTCGAGGGGGGGAAGGAACCAGCAGCGGGATCAGCAACGCATTAGCACGCCTTGGATTTCGAATCGAGAGATTCAAGACAGGTACCCCGCCTCGGTTGAACGCGAGAACGATTGACTACAGCCAAACTCAATTTCAACCGGGCGATGATGTCCCACAACCTTTCTCGTTTTTGAATGACTCTCTGTCGCTGGAACAGATGCCTTGTTGGATCACACACACAAACCAAGAAGTCCACGAACTGATTCGTCAGAATTTGCATCGTGCTCCAATGTATTCTGGTCAAATCCAATCGCGAGGACCTCGCTACTGCCCATCCATCGAAGATAAAGTGGTTCGTTTTGCGGACAAGGAACAGCACCAGCTTTTTCTTGAACCCGAAGGTCGGCACACGCGCGAAGTCTATGTCAATGGAATTTCGACCAGCTTGCCCCGCGACGTTCAGGACAAGATGTTCCGCATGATCCCGGGTTTGCAAAATGCGCAAATCATGCGTTACGGCTATGCGGTGGAGTACGATTATTGCCCACCCGACCAACTGCATCCTTGGCTGGAAACCAAAAACGTTCAAGGACTGTTCTTCGCGGGTCAATTAAACGGGACGACAGGATATGAAGAAGCAGCAGGACAAGGACTTGTCGCTGGAGCAAGTGCCGCGTTGCGATTGAAAGGCGGCGAGGGACTATTGATTGGACGAGACACTGCGTATATCGGGGTCTTGGTCGACGATCTTGTAACCCGTAGCGTCGACGAACCATACCGAATGTTCACCAGTCGTGCAGAACATCGGCTTGTTCTTCGCCAAGATAACGCCGACCAACGGTTGACGCCGATCGGCCGATCTCTAGGCTTGATCACCAATGAACGGTGGAATAAATTCACGACGAAACTCCAAGAAATCCAGCTTGCAGAAGAGACTCTGGCCAAACTGCGGGTGGGTGATGTGCTGGCTGACAAGTACTTAAAACGCCCCGAGGTCTCGTGGGCTGACATGGTCGCACGATTCCCACAACTCACGCCTTTTTCAAAAGCGGTCGCGGAACAAGTAGAAATCGATTGCAAGTACGACGGCTATATCGTGCGTCAGCAGATTCAAATCGACAGACAAAAACGACTAGCGAACAAGCGAATTCCCACGGACTTCCCTTACGACGCAATCGTAAGCCTTCGAAATGAAGCCCGACAGAGACTCAAAGACGTTCGGCCTATCAGTCTCGATCAGGCGAGCCGAATTTCTGGGATCACACCTTCGGACGTCGCTTTGCTTCTCGTTCATTTGGAAAACAGACGAAAAGTGAATTGATATCTGGGATGGGCGTTGCCGTTGATTACCGGGCAGCGCATCTTCTAAGCTTTATTTTGGGGTCTGCGCGAGAACGCGTTAGTAGATCATCTTAATCGATTTCCGAGCAATTGAGGACAATTGCTCTACTCTGAGGCTTATGCCGTTCGACTCTGCGTTGACTTTACATCGGCCTGACAATGCTCAACATCTCTCGCGCTCGCAGTTCGATGCGATCAAACGCTTCCGACTGAATATCCTCGGGAACGAATAAGCTGTTAACAAAGCCAACGGCGACAGCACCTGCCTGCAGGTATGCGACAGCGTTTCCTGCCGTGACACCGCTAGTCGGAACGATGTTCAGGAACGGCAAAGGACCCAAAGTTTGTTTAACCCACGCTGGACCCGTTCCGGGTTCTGGAAAGAGCTTTTGTAAGCATGCACCGGACCGATAGGCCAGCAGCATCTCCGTCGGGGTACTTGCTCCCGGCATCGAGGCAACGCCATGAAACGTTGCCCGTCGAATCACAGCCTCATCAACCACGGGTGACACAACAAAACTTGCGCCCGCTTGGATTACTAAGTCAACTTGCTCCTCGGTGATAACTGTACCTGCACCGACGATCAAATCAGGTCGCTGCGAGAATTCGGCAATCAGTTCGATCGCTCCAGGAATACTTAACGTGAACTCGATCACACGAAAACCAGCACGGACAGCAGAATCCATTGCCTTGCGTGCTTTATCATGATCGTTCGTTCGCAAAATCGCCGAAGCCCGCTCGCGCCTGTACGCTTGCACAAAAGCTTTCTCATCCAATCTCACGCGCTGCCCTGTACTCATTTTCGGCTCCCAATTCCTATCGCTTTTTTGGTCAAAGTGGTCACTCGTCACGAACTTCGGCCATGACCGTCAATTGGACCGCAGCGTCCAGCGGCATATCGGCGATGCCAAGAGCAAGCCTCGAATGCCGATCTCGATCCCCGAATACTTCCGCAAACAGGTGCGATGCGCCGTTGAGTACATCCGGATGCTTTCGAAAACCCGGCGCGCAGTGGACGTATCCTTCGAGCCTCACAATTTGGACCACTCGTTCCAAATCGCCAATAGCGTCCTTTATTTGTGCCATCGCATTTAACGCGCACTGCCGGGCCGCTTGATAGCCTTGTTCGACGGTGACTGTTTCGCCAAGCCTACCTGTGAAGGCCATTTTCCCATCGCACCACGGTAACTGTCCGGAAGTAATCACGAGATTTCCGGTTCGTGCCCAAGGACGATAAGCAGCGACTGCGGGAGGTGGAGGTGGAATCGCAAGTCCCAATTCGGCCAGTTTTTCTTGTACTGTCATTGCTCGATTTTCCCCTGCTCGCGATGGATGACTTCGAAAACGTATCCGTTAATTGGTTCTCGAAAAAAGAACCGTTCAAATGGAGTGGGACGGATCGCTTCGATCAATTCGCCCTTCAAGAAAACGATCCGGTCCCTCAAGTTTGACATATCCGCGCCGTCATGAAATACGGCAAAGTGTCGGCCGAATTCTCTGTCGAACGGTGAAATAGCAAAATCGTCAACATGAATGACGTGGATCTGTTGAGTTCGATCTCGGTTCAGGGAAATATCAATCCAAGCGACATCCACTGGCGCGTTGGTTGGCGTCGCAATCGGAGACCATCGCATCGCTTGGCACAAGAATCGTGACGTTGCCAGCACATCTCGGGAGCCAATAGCCAAATGTGCAAAGGACATAAAGTCACCTTCAAATCGATAATTATTTCTCGAACCGAGTTGGGGGCGACAATCGGAAAGAAAAATCGGTGAGACGCCCAAGCCAGTCCGCATGGGACGAAGTCAATTCGTTTTGATTTTTTTCGAACAACAAGAAATCATCGCTCTCCATCGCATTTTCAAACGCAGGATTTTCGTTTGATCCGGATTTTGGCATGATCTCCGAATGAGAACGAATCAGGGATTCTAGCTCTGTTGCATAACGAGCTTGACCGTCATACATCACGTTCTTTCGAAAACCTTCGCGTGCTGCTTGCCATTCACGCGGCAGTTCAATTTTCTTGTCCAGGCAGTATCGTTCGACTGCGGCGTAGCGTTCACTCAGTTGAGCCGCAGCCTTTGGCCAACTTTGCCGGGCTTGCTCCAAGCGATCTTGCGTGCTCTCGAATCGCAGGACGACCGGAATTCCCACAATCAATGACGCTAAGAGCAAGCCAATGAAGAACAAAGTAAAACGCCGCCCAGAAAGCACTGGGCGGCGAGCGAATTTAAGTGCAGGACTGGCTTCCGTCAGCATCAGACCAATTTCCAATCTTTAAGCCGTGTCATTTCTTCTGCTACAGAACTGCCGTCGGGCGTTTCGTCAGAATCTCGATCAAACCATGACTCTTGGAATTTGACATACCCAGGTTCGCCCATAATGTTCTTGCGAATGGCAACATTGGTCGTTAGAGCGATGACAGCATCCCCCATCGCGACCTCTGGATAACATCGAGGTTTGTTCTCTGGATCTGGATTCGCAATGCAATATGCCCAATGCTCAATCTCCTCGGTGTAGCCTTTGCTGACAGGACCTGAGGCAGCGGCCTTGGCAACAGGCGCTGCGGCGCCGCCGCTCGCTTGGGTATCCAGAACGTAACCGCCTTTGGCTTCCTTGACACTCACATTGGCACTGGTGTCGGCATCGGCGTAGAACATAACGTCTTGTTCACGCTCGATGATCAGCGTCCCTTTGGAACCCATGACCACTTCACCGTAGCCTCCAAACCCGTTTCCATTGATCGACGAATAGGTTACAGCGATCTTCTTATTGGGATCACTTTCGTAAGGCGGGATGCCTTTGCCCTTGGGCGGATATTTTTCAGCTTCGCTGTAATATCCAACATCAAAGTTCGGGTCATATTCAGGACCAGGGAATTCGTAGGTGCAGTAGACGTGATCTTCCGCATCGCGATCGTACGGGAATATGTGACGTCCGCCGACGGCATGAACCGTGAGCGGGTGGGCTTTCGAACCATCCTTCCGAAGCGCGCTGCAAAAGATGCTTGCCGCGTCCAACTGGTGACTGCCAAGCTCGGCCATCAAACCGCCGCCCGTTCGTTCCCACAAACGCCATCGAATCAGCTCTTCCATGGCGGGTCGAATTCGTCCGTTCGAAAGTGTCTTTGTCAAGTAACCAAAGTCCTCGGCTTTAATTTCCTTGTCCGAATCGAGAGCCTGCCATTGAGCGACTTTCTTTTCCAGAAGCTCAATCGCCGAAGGATCCTTTTCGTCGCGAAGTGCGTTCATGAACCCTTTCAGTTCTTTGGCAATCTTATCGACACCGTTTTCTCCGCCCGGCAAAGGCGGCTGCCAAGAATCCTTTCCAGGCAAATTCCCTCGATGCCATTGCGCGCGGATGTGGTGAATTTGCCCCAGCAAACCCCATTGAATCATATGCACCGCGTTATCGTACAAAACGCTGTAGTGCCTTTGGTGACCAGTTGCTAAGTGAAGGCCTTTCTCCCGTGCAACACGAGCCATTGCCTTGCATTGGGCGACATTGTGCGCCATCAATTTTTCGGTCAGCACATGCTTGCCCCGCATCATGGCTTGCACTGAAATGGGAGCGTGCAAGTGCAAGGGCAGGGCGATGATTACACCTTGGATATCCGGGTCATCCAAAATATCTTGGATCGCTGATTTTCCAGTGTAGACCTTGACGTGTTTGGCTGCTTCTTCGTACGACGAATAACCGTATTTCTTGATCAGCCCGGGTCGAGCAGAATACGCTGCAGGCGTGGAGTGATCGCCATGAAAAGCTCGATGAATACACGACGGACGCGCGTCCGCGATGGCGACGACGTCAACGTAAGCAGGCGTACATCCGCCGATGAGCACATTCCCTTCGTCGCCAGTTCCGATAATTCCTATCCGAACAGGATTGGTGATCTTGTCATATCCAAAATACATCGCTCCCAGACCTGCACCGGAAACGGCACCCGCAGCAATCACGCCCCGAAAGAAATCGCGGCGAGTCACGCCCATCACTTCATCGAAATTATTTTTTCCACGCGTCTTATCGTCGGGACTCAGTTGGTCCATGGTTGAATTCCTCTAAATTTCTGCCAAACAAATTGTTTCCAATCAAAACGCTGTCGCGTTCGTATCAGCTTTTACTTTTCCACTTTGTTGTTTCGACTTTTTGCCCACCAACTCCAACTCAAGTAGTCTAACCCTGCATAACGCCCAGCGTCACTGAACGCCAAGAAGAAACAAGCGACTGCTTCGGAAGCTTGAAAATAGGTTGGCTGTGTTCCGGGATACCCAGGAAATTGCGATAGCACGACCGACGTCAGAAAGAACCCCGCTGCGATCGCTGCCAGCGGCGTCAGCAGTCCAATAATCAGACAAATGCCGATCGCCATATCAAAGATCGGGATGATTTTGTCAACCACTTTCGATGACATAGCCCTATCCGATTCCAGTTTAAATTGGAGGACGCCCGCCGATTGCTGCTGACTTGGCGTGGCTACACTATGTACTTCGTTTTGAAACCCATCGATTATGCCATCGATTGTTTTCAAAAGCGGCTTGGCTATGGCGAGCCATTTGGAATCGATGTCGTCGGTCTGGGCTCGGAGCGAATCAATCTCGACTCGCTTTGGGTCATTCTTCATAGCTTGATAGCGTTCGTAGCCTCGCTTGTATTCGTAAACTTTCGAAGCTGAACTTTGGTATAGCTCGTCAAGTTGATCGGTATATTTGGCAACGACTTTATCGAGCTCAGTTTTTTGCTCAGCAGTTAACCCATAGTAGGACATGGCCTTATCCCCGAACGCTGCGAAAGACTTCTTCATCCTTTCTGGGTCCAATCGCTCAAGACCGTAGTAGTCCGGAATCATTCCATGGAATTGGTCAGCTAGCGGCCCCTTTGCTCCGGACAGAAATCCATTGGAAGAAAAGTTTCCTTCTTGGACTTTCACAGCACCTTCTTTAAAAAAGTGCCACCCCACGGTTATTCGCAGCAGTACGAGAAAGCAAATGGCAACAATATTAAGCCGACGATATGACGACATTCGCTTTGGTTCTCCTGCGAATTAACGATCCTTAGGAACGCATCGATTTCTGTAAAGCCAGGCCCGGTAACAGACTATTGAGCCTTGAGCTCGTCGATTGATTTACGGAAACTTTCGGTCAACTTTTCGACAATGTCTTTGGGGCCTGTCATCTTGATGAACGTCGTGCCTGCATCCTTGGTCGTAATGATTGCGCCTAGCATTCGATAATCAGGAAGCTTCTTCGTTGGACCAGGAGCAAAAGGCCCGCCACCCATCGATTCCTTGA
>JANMNK010000852.1:0-3939 GCA_031373875.1 Pirellulaceae bacterium
CCGCGCTCTTCAGAACGAAGTACCAATTGAATTTCACGCAAGATGCATGTGGCATAGACAATGTGGGCAGAAAAACGAAGACAAACTTGAGCTCTAACGACTCATGCACTCCCAAAACGATTTAGCTCCAGTTCCGTTCACTATCAAGCCAAAAATTCCCCAAGCCTCGAATCCTGCCCGCCCACTTCCACTGTATTTTTTACTCCAAATTTTTCCGTCTCTCGAATGTTAAGCCCCGGACAGCCTCGATGGAACTTCAGCGAGTGGACTTGATTTACTAACGCGAGCGAATAAGCGGCATTTGGAATGCGTACCCTCTGGGTCAAGTTCTCGTTACGCGTTTCCGGTCCTTTGAGACGGATTTTGGAATGAAGAGTGCCACGCCCGACACACTTGATCACGAGCGTTTAACGTCCCGCCACAACGAATGCGATTATCGATTCACGGATGGCGAAAGGAACATGCTTCACGACATCCTTGCGTTAGTTTCTCAAGCGTCTAGGCTTTGACCCCATTCTCTCTAATGCTAGCGGTGCTCTGAAATTTCGCTAACAAGAATACCGGTCGAGTCGTTTTTCGCTAGCGTTGCAAATCGATAATTCTACGACAAAATTTCGAAATCGAAAAACTGTGACCAGACGTGTCACTGGCATGTTATCTAATCCTCAAACAACAACGGTATGGAGAGCGAATTGGATGATTTTGTAGCAACTTAAACACGACTTTGATCATTTTGAGAACGTCTTGTGCTTCTATCTTCCACGTCCCTCCCAAACTGTTGTTCACAGACAATTTTCAAGGGAAATTTTTTTGCAACGAATTGTCTTCTGGAAAGGGACTTTAGTCGAATTTTGGAAACGTGTCAAAAATTTCAAAAAATTTGGAATGATGATTGCATCCAATGGTGACTATTGTTCGTACGTTCTGCCATAGCGTAATGTGCAGTTCGTAATGGAGTTTTTCGCTAGCTTTTGCAAGCGATATTTTGGGGAAACGAACGGAGAGATCAGGAGGACCTATCATGCTAGTATTGAGTCGTAAAGAAGGTGAACGATTGGTGATCGGAGATAACATCACCATCGTAATTTCAAAAGTCAGTGGCAATCGGGTAACGATCGGTATCGAAGCCCCGAGCGAGGTTCGCATCGTTCGAGGTGAACTGGATGACAAATCATCCAAGCCTGTCGGGCGTGATGCGCCAATCGGACGCGATGCTCCAACGGCGGCAATTCGAGAGGCGTTGCGGCCTTATCTGGCTAGCATTCGCAGCGCAGGGTGAAATAGAACTGGTTCGGTTGAGGGATTTGACACTCCCCGAACCGTCTTTTCTCTCCGCGTGTTTCGACGCGAACTGTCGCCAATCGCACTACATGCGATCGACGACGTCGATACCGAGCAAGTTGAGACCCCGTTGAAGAACAGCCCGAGTAACATAGACCATCCCTAGTCGTGACGCGCGAATCTCGTCATTCTCTGCGCGTAGTACGGGGCATTGGTCGAAAAATGTCGCAAAGAGTTTTGCTAGATCGAATAAGTAATCAGCTATGATGCTTGGATAGTATTCGTCCAAGCTCTGATGAACGCATTCGTCAAAACGAAGCAATTGCAGCGCGAGTGCTCGTTCAATCGGATGTTCGACTCGTATTGCCAGAGATGCAAACCAATTGGGACTAATTTCCAAGTCAGACTTTCGCAAAATGCCATTCGTTCGCGCATAGCTGTATTGAATGTATGTAGCCGTGTTGCCTTCGAGTCGAACCATCTTGTCGATATCGAAAACGTAGTCGCTAGTGCGATTGTGCACGAGATCGGCGTACTTGATAGCGCCAATTCCGACGGTAATCGCAATTTGCCGCTTATCGTCCTCGAACATTTCCAAGTTAGCTGCCCGCAATCGTTCTGGATCGCAGACGACTTTCCAAGCCCTCTCGATCGCTTCATCCAGTAGATAATCGAGACCAACCACGCTCCCCGACCGAGTCTTGAAAGGTTTGCCATCTGGTCCCAGCACTGTACCGAAGGCGACGTGTTTTAGTTCGATGTCGCTCAATCCAATTTTGCGAAGCGTCGCAAACAGTTTTGCAAAGTGCTCGCCTTGCCGATGATCGACAACATAGAGAATTGCGTCCGGATCGAAATGCTCCATACGATAATGCACCGTTGCAACGTCCGATGTCGCATAAAGGAACGCACCATCTTTCTTGCGGATAATCATTGGCGCGTCGTATTCATCGAGGAATACGCAAACTGCACCATCGCTATCCACAGCCAAACCTCGTTTTACTAAGTCTTCGACTACGCCCGGCAGCCTGTCGTGGTAAAAGCTTTCGCCAAGCTCATAATCGAACTCGATCCCCAGGCGATCATAAACTCGATGAATTTCAACCAGACAATGTGGAAGGAACTGATCCCACAAAGCTTTGTTGGCCTTGTCCCCGGCGTGCAAATTCGCCGTTTCCATCAAAACACTTTGCTCAATATTCGGATGGGCATCTGAGTATTTGACGGATGCTGAATCCGATTCGAAATTTGCGATCAGTGTTTGCGTATCGGTCAGTTTCTCTTGGGCGTTTTTTACTGCCTGTTCCAGCGATGTTACTTCCTTCTTCGCTTTCTTGTCGGCAGGATTGGCCGCGACGGCAGACTTAGCATCGGCTAACTTGGTGATCTGCGTGGCGACATCCTGTTGAACTCGAGCTAAGTTTCTTTTCGCAGCTTGATAATCCATGATGCCACGCACAACACGGTAAAGCCGACCAAGTTCTTCGACGGGAGCGGACTGATAAGCATCTTGGTCGCAGAAATGTTTGTAGCCGTAAATTACCATCCCGAATTGGGTGCCCCAATCGCCAAGGTGGTTATCGGACACGACATGATGGCCAGCGAACTTGAGAATGCGTACAAGTGCATCGCCTATTACCGTTGAGCGAATGTGCCCTACATGCATTGGCTTGGCGACGTTAGGCGATGAAAAATCGACGACGTAATTCTTCTTTTTGTCTACAACGGAAACGCCTACCCGCTCGTCGCGACCAACGGCAGACAATTGTGTTGAGATCCAATCCGATCGCAGACGCAAATTGATGAAACCTTTTCCAGCAACTTCTACGGTCTCACAAAAATCATCTAGCTTGAGCCTCGCGGTTATCTCGTTGGCCAACTCGGCTTCGTCGCGTCCAATTTGTTTAGCCAGAGCCATTACCAAATTGGCTTGGTAGTCGCCGAATTTCGGGTCACGCGACATGGCGATTCGCTGAACATGCGGCTTTACATCGTCCACAATACCGTGCAGGGCCGTTTCGAATCGCGATCGAATGAGTTTTAAAATTTGCATCGTTATGAATCCACGGGGGCTTGGAATGTCTTAGCCGCCGATTGGTTTTTAAGAAGCGGATCGGAAAAGCGGCCATTGGTTAACGGATCCCGGCCGGAGTAAATTCAAATTAGCTGCGTGCGAGTTATTGCTTCAAGGAGTTGCATCAGCAGCTTTAGGTTCGGGATTTTTCGTGTCGACGGATTCGTCACCGTCCGTGGCCTTTTTGCTCTTGTCAGATTTCTTAACATGAACGGGTAATGGCAAAGGTCCTGATGCAGCATCGAAGATCACCAATATGTTCAGCAACCCCGCGATCATCGTATAAAGAGACCCGAGGTCAAACCCCGCCGACGACTCTTTGTGCCAGTCGGACAAAGTGCCAATATCCATTGGCCGTGCCATAAATCCATTCCAGTAGGGACGAGGCGAGCTCTGCAAATGCCAAGCTTGCAGCAGGGCTGGCATTGCGGGCAATCCAACGCCAGCTTGGCAAACGTACTGCCATCGCCAATCTTCTTTGACCCACGACACATAAACGACTCGTCCTGATCCGATGAACATCCCTAAAATGTATATCGCCAAAATCGAAATCGAGAACATGGCTGCTTTGCCATATCGCTTTT
>JANMNK010000854.1:0-4314 GCA_031373875.1 Pirellulaceae bacterium
CGCATCCCTGTTTGTCGAACTGCTGATTACTTTATTAGTGGATAAAAATTGCTGATATTGCTCTACTGCCATTGACTGCAACTGTGATTCCGGGAGCAATTTGAATTGACTGCGTCCTGTGACCGCATTCTTGGAACAAGCGATTGCGATGCAAAATGATGTTCCGCAGGGGTTATCAAGTTCGCTATTTACGAACAGCTTGCGAACTGCTGAATTGTTTTTGTCGTCGCGGGGTAGCGATTGCGGGATAGCGAATGTCAATATCGGCACAAGTGGAGCCGAGATTGGCGGCGCGTTTGGCGGAGAAAAGGAAACTGGGGGCGGTCGAGAATCGGGCTCAGATGCTTGGAAAGTTTACATGCGCCGTCAAACCAACACGATCAACTGGTCAACTGAACTCCAACTCGCTCAAGGTATCAAGTTCAGTTGATTGCTAGTTTATGGTTTCTGCAGTAACGTTTCGGCAAGTCACTTTCTCAGATTTTCAAACATATAGAGCCCTGATTTTCCGGGGCAGACAAGATCGATGTCGCCATCGCCATCGATATCCTTTGCCGCCATTTGAAGACCTGTTCCCGCGTTGCCGGGGGGAAAGTCCTTAAGAGCCCATCGTTCGTTGGCGGTCTTTGGGGCATTTGGGGCGGAAACACCGTGAAAGATCGTGTGCTTGTTCCACATCTTTTGTTCGCGATCAAATTGAAAGGAAAAAACGACAGGCGCGTCGGTGTCGCCTGGTTCAACTTCGTGTGCATAAACTCGTTTGCCCGTTACCAGTTCGGGCTCCCCTACCCCGTCCAAATCTGCGATGAGCAGTGTATGGACTTGGGAAAATGTGTCGTCAATTGTCTGTTTGGTCCATTCACGATTGCCATCTGCGCTTACGGATTGTCGAAGCCAATAGAGACCGAAATTATGTCCCATGCCCCAGATAACATCCGTAAGTTTATCGCCATCGACATCTCGCCCAAGAATAAAAATCCCGGTCGCGCCTAGTTCAAAGTCGGCGTTGAATTCCCATTTGTCACCGTTTGCTACCTTGGGTTGTTCGTACCAACCTTTGGGAGTAATGATATCGATTCGTCCGTCGCCATTGATGTCGCCGGCACCGACGCCGTGCCCTGCACCTTGCCCTCCCAGATCATGCTTTGTCCAAACCACTTGTGGCTTCTGTTGTGTCAATTCATACCAAACTACTGCGTTGCCGGGGTTGGGTAGAAAGTCTAGTCGTCCATCGCCGTTGATATCGATCAGCTCGCCCGCTTCCATGTTCCCCGGAACGTCTACTTCATGTTCGAGCCATGGAGCGGTTGCGTCACCGCCGGGATTCTCAATCCAGCTAACGCGTTTTCCGAAGTAGGTGCAAGTAACAATGTCGGGTCGACCATCGCCGTTTACATCCAGAGGCGAATCGCAAAAGTCTTCGTAGTAATGAGGATTAGCACTTGCCGGAACTTCGCGAACCTTGTGGCGTTTCCAATCGGGGGCTTGGTACCATGAGTCGCCACAAAATATGTCGGTACGACCATCGCCGTTGAAATCGGCAGCGCCGCATGCTTCGAAAGGTGACTGGTCATTGATTGTATGCATCTTCCATTCGATCTTGGCGATCGTAGCTGGATTCGTTTGCGAGTTCGCCACATTAACCAACATTGCGAAAGCACAAAATACAATGTGAGTGAGGCGACGAAAGAAACAAGATGGATGGATGGAGAATGGCATGGTGGATGGCTTGGGGTTAAGGCTAAGGGGATCGAGGGACAAAAAGTCAGTTCTCGCTCTGAAACATTGTAGTCTGACCAGCGTCCCATTTGTGAGAGTACGCGGCAGGCGTTGTGTTGCATTCAAGAAGACGATTTTTGAGAAAACGGAAGCGAAAAAAAAAGCGGCGAGTTGTTTATAACTCGCCGCCTGGAATGATCATTGTAAATCTTCTCTGAAGAGTTACTTGACAAACTTCTTCATGACAGCAATTCTCTCGTCCTCAGAGCCCGAAACCAATTTCTTGGCATCTGCGGCACTGAGGATTGAACCGTAGGCCGCTTCGAGTTCTTCGTCATTCAGGAATTCTTTATAACGCCAAAACTTAAGTTCTGTTAGAGAATCGAGTACGGGAATCGCTTTGTCGCTCGTCAAAGTAGCCAATCGTTTGGACGTGATGATGTCCGCGGTGATTGTTGACGGAATGTCTTTCACCGCGATGGCTTCCTTGAGCCGAGTCATTAAAGGATTAAGTGCCTTTTCGACTTCTTCGTCGACAGATTTCTTTTGGACTTCTAGGTTATTGAGTTCCTTGGAAGACATAAGGACTTTTCCATCGCCAGTACCGTATACTTTGGCGCGGCAAGTATTCGAAATCATGTTCGAACGTTTGTTCTGAGACACTTTCACTTCAAAAACGATGAGGACGTCGTATCCTTCTTTTTCAGCTTTGCGCTGCAAGTCCTTTGTCGTCGCGGTCCCTAGGAAGGTAAGACCGGGGGTTAAACGATTGTGATTGGTGCGAACCGGGGATTTTGACTGACCCGCAGCAGGTTGCGCGGGTGCTCCGGGAAGGGAACCTCCAGCGCTACCGACCGAATCCCCTTCACCACCACCGAATGAACCTGGAGGTGGACCACCACCACCTGGGTAGCCTGACGATCCCATTGTTCCTGTTTGAGCACCACCTGTGTCGGCGCTACCTGCAACGACCAAGTCGTCTAAGCCATTAAAAACCGTCCCGAGATCGCCGGTCTCGAACAAGTCTTGGGTCTTGCGAACAAGATACTTGCCCATTTCCCCTGCAGTGGTTTCAAGAGTTTTGAGTCCTGTAACCGGACCCGAACCCGACGAAAATTGAGACTGTCCTCGATTGAGTGCGGATAGAGTAGCGCCTCCTCCAGAGTCATTGAACGTACTATTACCGCCACCTGGTAGATTCTGCTTCGACCCGATTGGGCGATAATCACTCAAGTCGGAGGGAGCATCCAGATCGACGCCGACGGCAATTCGGACTCCCAGTGCGGGGCGCTTTCGCAATGGTGACCATTTCATTTGTTCTAAATACTCATGACCTTGTTCGGGGTCAGACAGTATGAAAGCTTGCGTTAGTTTGAAGCCATCTTCTTCTTGCCCGTTTTGGAACGATAGTTTACCGCGTTCTTGGAAAGGCATTTCTTTCTTCTCTGCCACTTGGCCTGCCGAAGCGCCTTGCGGCATAGGGGCACCTGCCGTGATCCAATTTTCAAGGATCGCAATTTCACTATCTTGAAGTTTTGACTTTGGTGGCATGGGCTTATCACCTTCATGCTTGACCATTTTGATCATCAAGCTTTGCGCGGGTTGGCCCGAAACAAATATTTCGCCGTTTGCCCCGCCCCGCTTAATTCCTTCGGGAGTATCAAGCTGCAATTTGCCTTTACCCGAACTACCGCGATGGCATTGATAGCAGTTTTTTTCGAGCAAAGGTCGCACTTGTGATTCATACACGGATGTGTTGGGGCTTCCAGCACCAATCATTTGAGGGCCACCGCCAGCATCGCCGACTCCGCCACCGCCACCTGCGAGCGAAGGACGACTGGTGCCGGAGCTTTGTGACATGCCAGCATAAGGTGATCCAGCGCCTGCTGGCGGTCCACCACCGGATGGTGGTGCGCCGGGACCGGACTGTGGCATACCACCTGCTCCACCATAAGGAGTTGAACCACTGGTGGGTGGGCCACCCGGACCGGACTGTGGCATTCCGCCAGCGCTGCCTGGAGTTGGGGATTGTGTCGGAGAGCCGGCAGCGGGCGTGGAAGGAGCTGGCGTGGCAGCGGTAGGTGTGGGTGCCGGAGCACCTCCTCCCCCGACACCAGTCGGTCTCGCCATTGCCGCGGGGTCCTTTGTCGCCGAAGACGCTGAACTTGCATCAGCGACTTGTTGTTGGCTTGAATCGCCGGAGCATCCTACAAATGCAACAGCGCAAAGAGCTGTACCGGCAACCAGCATGCGAAAAGAAAATTTCATGGTTTGCCTCAGAGAACGAAATAAGAACTTGATCAAATTCGACTAAACGCGATTCGCCATCGTGGTTTGAAAAACAACAAAACGAAAATGACAATCATTGGCAGGCTATCGCGTCAGCAGTATTATGTCGCCAGACGGCACAAGTGTCGAGCGCATTGCTTTGCGTAGCGGGTTAGATTCCTAAGGAAATTTGACAACGTTTCGGTTATCATCCAATCCTAGGGAATCGAGTCTGCTCCCCGGGTAGCTCACCATAATTGCGGTGGTGGGAGTTAAACATTTGACGTTTGGCATCAAGAAAAGTAACAGGAAAGTCGCGGTTTATGG
>JANMNK010000894.1:0-2900 GCA_031373875.1 Pirellulaceae bacterium
CAATAATTCCCAAAACCAATGGCCAATCCACTTGCAAACCCAGGACTTCACAGTCGGCCAAGGTAACCCGGCGGGGGCCAAGTGACCTCGATGTCAAAACACGCCTGATCCGCCGCTCGGGTTGAACCGTTAGTTGGGCCAAAGTCGCTCCACTACTTCGCGGACTTCTGTTCGGCGGTCTGTGAGCCGCTCAGCTTCAGCGAGGCTACTGCCGCCTCGAACGACTTCTGGAGCCGGGCGTAGTCGGCGTCAGGGCAGGACAACAGGACGACCACGACGTCACGTTCACGCGGCACGGCCACCCAATGCTGTGTCGTCTTGATATTCCCTTTGTTGTCGATGGCCCCGCCGTTCCCCTTGCCGCTGACGACCATCCACATCGCCTGCATGTCAGCGATCTGCCGCACCGCCTCGACCGACACGGTTGCTCCCAGCTTGTCCTTCTGTGCCTTGGCGGAGCCGTCCAGCATGACACGCGGACTGACGGCCACCCCCGGTTCTTGGAGGAAGATAACGATGGAGGAACCGTTCAGCCCCGACCAAGCGCAGCGGATCGCGCCGGGGGCCGTGTACTCACGGAGTGGTGCCCGCTGCCACGGCTCGGCGACGCTGACCGAGAAGCCACACCACTCATCCGAAATAGCCTTACCGTCCTCGTCGGCCGACCAACCGGACGCAGCCCATGCCAACAGGATCGCGGAGGAGAGCAAGGTAATGAAAGACGAGCGAGTCGCAGAACATGTCATGGGAAGATCTCCAATAAAGGCCGAACGAATAGATTGGGCGTTGAACTGAGCCGACGGAGCGGTGCGTTCAATCGATGCAAGTGGCTTGCGAACGCCAACCGTGCTGCAACGGCTCAACGGAGAGTCAGTGTATCAATGCGAATGCGAGTTGGCAAGTTTTTGCGAAATCGGGTCTTTGAGGGGGCGCGGGTTTTGGCGTTAATCCATTATCTTGGCAGCTGGTCCGGATATTTGTGCTTGATCCCGATCAAGAGCTTCTTCGTCGAACTGGATAAGTGGGTTCGTCGCCGGTTGCGGGCGTGTTACTGAAAACAGTGGCGCCAACCCTCAGCCAGAATAAGAAACTTGATGAAACTGGGATTGGCGCGGAATCAAGCGGTTCCTTTCGGTTCTTGCTCACGAGGCAACTGGTTTATGTGGGGCTGCAAGAGTGTCCAAAGCACTTTGACCAACGACTATCTTTCGAAAACCGGCTTGGTAAGTCTATTGGAAGTCTGGAGCAAGCTTGCTCCTAAGAGATGAAACGCCTAGTGCGGACCCGCATGCTAGGTGTTGTGGGAGGGGCCCGGCAACGGGCATCCTTATCCGATTTCGGTGCTATTTCGGTATATAGTCCTTTGGGCCGGTAACACATAGAAACGGTAGTCGCGAATAAAATACCAACGCCCACACAGAGGCATTAATTGTTGACGTAGGAATATTGTAGCGAAATTTAAAGTCTCCACTCGCTGCAGAAAATTCCTGGCAGGCCGATAGCGGGTCAATGAGCTGTTCTTGCATGTCGCGAAAAGTCTCTGGATCCGCCCGTTCAAGAGTTTCGTTTGTGTCAACGGACACATCGTAATCCATGCCGAGCAATCTACCAGAATATTTGTAAAATAGACCTCGTACTATCTTGCTCACAACCCGATCAATTCTCTCTTTATCAACGTTGATTCCCATTCTACGCTCTACGAAAACTCCACCAGGCGTAAATACATTCGCATGGAAGGTTTTCGACAAAAGCATCTTGGAGAAGCCTTTAGCATTCGGACGATTGAGCGCTCGAAGCGACGACGCCCTTGCAGCATTCGCATTGCTGGAGTTATCTGAGTGTTCGCTTAGTGTAACCACGGTTTTGAAAAATTCGTCGTCTTTGGTCCAACCTTGATTGCAGGTAGAACACCCAGGAACAAAGAGGAGCTCGGACGGTTTCGACGATGGGAAAAGCGATTGCGGAGGTATGTGGTCGTCCGTGACATGTCCCGTTATTCCACAGAACGCACAAGTCCCTTGGTATGCATCGCGCTTCGTCATTTCCTACTGCACCGAACGACTAAAATCACGCGGTTGCGGCCAAGTGACTCACCATCAGGAAACGCGTGATCCGCAACTCGCGTGAATTTTTTTTATTTGCCATGAGACTCTACCGGCCCCGTACGAGTCACATCAAGTTTTGCTAAACGATCTAAAGACCAAAGGGTTGTCACAGTGTCGTTCAATTGGGTTACAAGAACATATGTCGGGAAATACTCTACGCGGGAGGCTTCGAATTCTGAACTAGTTGTTCCAGATGAGTCAATCAGCGTGTATGAGACTCTAAGAGAGCCTGTGATGACAGCATTTGTGAAACTGGAGGTACTCGCAACAGCTGTCTCCGCCTCTGGCCGCGTATTCGATGCGTAAATCAGCCCTCCAATAGTCATGAGCAGCGCGAGGCAAAGTGTTGCCTGAAGAAAGAACAATGGCGAGTATCTTCCAGCATTAGTCTCATCGTAAGTCATCTTGGAGTCTCTTGGGAACGGTAGGTTGTTCAAATATTTGTTTGCAAATAACGTATTGCAATCTATGCGTCAGGGAGGGGGGTTGTTGGCCCCTTTGGTACGTTGTTGATCCCCGACGTATAGATTTGGCGTTGAACTGAGCCGACGGAGCGGGACGATCAATCGTTGCAAGCGGCTTGCGAACGCCAATCGTGCTGCGACGGCTCAACGGAGAGACAGTGTATCAATCCGGATGCGAGATGGCAAGTTTATTCGAATTCGGGTCTGTGGGTGGGCACTGGTTTTGACCTTGGAAACGCTTGTACGGCCTGACTTTCCTTCGTGGCGCAGCGTTGAAACTCGCGGCTTTCGAAGCATCGCCAACAATCAACACAACGCATCGCCAAGCGAC
>JANMNK010000999.1:0-9607 GCA_031373875.1 Pirellulaceae bacterium
TGGCAGCGAAATCATGGATCTGACGGAGGACAATTTTCGTCAGTGCCTTACGAGAGCACGGCGAGACTTGCACAACTTCATGAACAACCAGTGCGGGCTGGTAAACAAAGCCAACCCTTGCCGATGCGCAAAGAAGACTCGAGGGTTCATCGAGCAGGGGCAGGTTGACCCGGAACATCTTCTATTCGCACCCCATCATCTCGAAAAGGTTCACGACTTCGTGCCAGCAGCGTTGCGAGAAGTCGATAGCGTGGTCGAACGCCAGCATGTGGCAATCTATCGCGAACACCCATTCTTCAAAGCCGACCAAGTTGGCTGGATTCGAGGTTTGCTCGATAATGAGTCGATCCGTCGTGGCTTATCTTTAAACTGAAGATAATTTTCCCTCATCTGTCACACTCGGCTTTCCCAGAAGTCTAAGTATTGAACACAGCCCTGGTTATTCGAACTCTTTGATCAACCGTGGCTCGCAAATCACTTAACCTCGAAATGGGAGAATGTCGCCATGAAAAGTAGAACTACAACTAGTCTGGCAATCGTGCTAGCGATTGTCGCAGCCGTGTTTTTTCAGAGTCGGTTAGTTGCACAGGAAGCAAACGCTGCCGTAACAACTGCCAACGAAACACAGGTCTTCATCAATCCAGCAATTGGTGCTGATTCGAATTCTGGAGACAAAGGCAGCCCCATTCTCACCCTGGCTGAGGCTGCAAAGCGAGTCAATGCGGGCTCCGGAAGCGGACCTATGACGGTTGTTTTGACTGAAGGCACCTATGCCGTCGGCGAGACTGCTACCTTCAAACCAGAGACTCGGAGGTTTTCCAAAACAGAACGGCTTACCATTCGAGCCGAAGTTCTTCCCGATGATCCTGAATGGCATACAGGGCGAATGCCAACACTGATTCACACAATGCCACTGGCTAAGCGAGGCTTTACGTTCGGCATGGACATCGAAACCAGTCACGTGACGATCCAAGGTTTGAAGATACTTGGCATGCCGGGAGTGGAGACCCCGCAGCCAAGAGTTCTCAATCGTGTTTATCCGATTGGTCGAATGGATAAGAGTCTTGATGACTTAGAGATTTCTCAATGTGTATTTGCTGGCGACAAAGTCACTAATCCAAACCATCTCGGCGTGCTTGCGAACGGCTCGCGGATCAACGTCCATCACTGCGTTTTTCGAGGTGTGAAATTGACTGTCGTGTACTGGACTCCGGGCAGCAAGGGGCATTCGATGACAAACTGCTTTGTGGACGGTGCTTATGGCTCAGGGATTTGGACGACGGAGATCGTTGACGACTTTGTGTTCCGAAACAACGTGATTGCCAATGGCGAGTATGTTTGGACTTATCAAAGCGGTGCACTAGCCCAGCGAGACCCCGATGCGAAACGAGCCACGGACGCCTCAGGAGCTTCGGCGGAAAAGCAGCCAGTACATTACAAAATCATCGATAGTTTGTTCGCAGGTAACAAGAAAATGGCTTGCTCAGGTACAGGTGCTAACTTAGGTTTCAAAGATATCGATTCCGCCTTTCTGGAACTCGTCGGATCGAAAATCACAGATACGCCAGTGGAGGTTGAGAACGATGAGACTAGTCGCTACTACTTGCATCCCACATCAGGTTCGGAAGCAGCAAAAATAGGCGCAGGTTTATTCCAAAGATCGACGAAATAATCAACTTAATAGGACGGAAGAAAGAAATGAATTGCACACGTGAAATACTGAAGGACCTCGGAGTGTTTTCCTTCGTGTCGGGATCGGCGCACTTATGCTGGTGCATGGCATCGCTAAGGTACGCGGGTATTCTGATATGTCAGCCAGTTTTCCCGATCCGATTGGCTTTGGTAGCCAATTGAGCCTTTTGATGGCAATCGGTGCCGAAGTTGGTTGCTCGCTGCTGCTGATTGTCGGTGCCGCTTCGCGATTGGCCGCTGTTCCCCTGGCATTCACAATGCTGGTCGCACTTTTCGCAGTTCACGGTTCCGATCCGTGGAAGGTGAAGGAACTGGCAGCCGTTTATTTGTTGGTATACGTTTCGCTGATCCTGATAGGTGCAGGCAGGTTTTCAATTGATCATTGGTGGGTAAAAAAACGTAAGGCGACGTCACCTCCTAACCAAAGCTGATTTGGTCTTTGGAGCAAACAGCGTTAGCCAGTATTCAGCAAAGCAAGCATCGCCATGACGAAAAACACCATGCAAATTGAATCCAAAGTCTCGATAGGTCATGTGCATCTCAAGGTCGCCGATCTTGAGCGTTCGCTCCGCTTTTACTGTGGGGTTTTGGGATTTGAACTGACACAGCGTTTTGGCACTGAAGCGGCTTTTATCTCTGCCGGTGGTTACCATCATCATATCGCCCTCAACACATGGCACAGCCTATATGGTGCCCCTCCGCCTTTCGGTACGACTGGTCTCTACCATTTCGCAATCCTCTATCCAACTCGACTGGCGTTGGCGGACGCGTTGCGAAGACTTCTAAATGCGGGTGTTCAGATCGACGGAGCCTCAGATCATGGCGTTAGCGAGGCAATCTACCTCCGCGATCCGGACTCGAACGGCGTAGAACTCTACCGTGACCGCCCGCGTGAACAATGGCCGCGAACGAGCGATGGAAAGCTAGCGATGACAACGGGCCCCCTCGACCTGGATGAACTGCTCAGCGTGGGGTCTGTGTTACCGTAGGAGAGATTATTCTGCATACAAATCGATTGAGGAATCTTCTTGAATCCCGAAGCACCCGTTTTGTTCGTTTCGTTAACCTAAGCATCCATGCATAAGTTTCCGGTCGTTTGAAGTAACCGTGGCTAGCGCCAAAACGGCTGATAACGCAAAATAACTTGTGCTGGGGTGCTTAGGAACTTTATTAATTATGCTCTGCCAACCAAATTTCCTCGCATGGCGTATGTGTATTGAGCAAGTTCATTCGCCAAAGCTTCGACTTCTCCACGACTGTCGAGAACCAATTCACCCTCGCAATCCAAATACCCCGCCGAAACTAGTGACATGGGGTGAGGGTAGCACAGACGAGATGAGTGGCTTGCTCATCGGCGGCGTTACCGCTAACCCTGGTTGGGACGAAGGGGTAATGTGGCTGACAATGATCGGGCATTACTTTGATATTGATGGCAAGGCCATCCAAGCTAGAGAAAAGCGGCTTAAGCCATGATAATGGTCAATCCGTTGCTCATAACTTGAACAAAAGTTGCGAGAAGTGGGCTAGGTTTCGCCGCCAGAACCTCCAGTTATGCCCCATGTCCGGAACGTCGGAATACGTTACTTTCACATCAATGGATCTCTTTGCCTTCGCGGCTGCTGAGCCCGTAGAGTCTGCCATTGTATACGGCTGGAGCGCTATCGCAGCCACCTAACTCCTCTATTCTCCAAACCAGCTTCGGTCTCCCTCGGGCCAAATCTGCAACAAACCTATTTCGCTCGACGCTGCGTTGTGATTCACCGCCACATTATATTGCCAAGCGAATGGCGCTCGCGACTCGCTTCGAGGAAATGCGCCGAACTGGTGAGGCTTCAGACAGGGTTGAGCTGGCCCGCCGCGGGACACGTGACCCAGCCACGGATTAGCCAGTTCATGGCGATTAACCAGCTAGCGCCAGACATCCAGGAAGCCCTGATCAATCTACCGGCCACCAAAGTCGTCGTTCGCGAATTGTCGGGAATGACGAGTTCGCAATAGGATCGATGTAAACAAGAACACCCTGCCTCGGTGCCATGCAGAGCGTTTTCCCCATTCTTCGCATTACGGTTGGAAGTAGCTGTAGCCCTGCTGCTTACGTAATACTTCGACCGTACCCAGAGGAACCTTTGTTACCCCAGCAACGAGGTCTCCTTGCTCGATCGATTTCTATTTCAGGGTGTTCTCACACTCGACAAACTCCACCCCCTGCTTTATCAGGTCTGCGATTATCTCACCGTGCTCAGATTAGCTTTTCTGAATAAGCGTTATCCCTTCATCGTGGCTGACCACTTCCACCTTCGCTCCCGGAACTTCTTTCAGGATGTTCTCGATATTCCCCAGCGCATGTTCCTGGCGCTTGGTTTCCTCGACATTTACATGAACGACTGATTTCAACATGGCGCTGGCCTTTTCCTTTCCTTGTTCTAGTGTTTCTGCGTTAGCGACGACCGCTGTCACAACTGTTGGGGCCTAAACGGCGATTAATCGTTTTATTTGTTAATTCTCCATTCTGTGGATCGAAAAGAGCCACTTGGACCAAACCTTTGCTCCCGCAGTTTAAGAGCGACGACTTAATGCCGGACCGCTGAAAGCTTCGAGCTCGCAAAGACTCCGAGAAACACGCCGACAACGAGCAAGCATTCCCAGTCGACTTTCAGAAGCTTTCCCTCAGCAGCTTTCTTTGCGAAATACTCGTTGGACTGGTTTGTAATTCCACTCCGAAGGCTACCTTTCGCCACGCTTGAGTTCCAGCCGCAGCCGACTTACCTCATTCACATGCGCTTTCGCAAAAAAACAAATTGGGACGGAATCGAACCGTCATTCCCGGCGCGAACCGGTGTGCTGCCATTACACCACCAATCAGACATTAGTCTTACCTAAACAGCCGCGAACGTCGCTGTACCGCACTTCGACCTGCGTTGCCCATCGCTCTTGAAGCGCCGCCAACGTAAATCTTACATGCGTAGAACATGCCGTTCTTGGGCGACTGTGCCACCCCCATCTGAATAACACGACCGCCGTTGTTGCAGCATTGAGCAAGAGCCTCCTCTCGAGAGGACCCCATGCCAACACCTTCGAAAGTCGCTCCACCAAGCCAACCCGCTGGATGAAACGCTTTGCCGCCAAGCGATGCCTGGGCCTCAGCCTTTTGTTGTGCAAGGCCTTGAGCCGATGCCATCGAAGCCAAGCAACCAACTACCACGATCGCCAAAAAAACATTTCGCATCACACACTCCGTTCAAAAACCCGTCCTGCACTACCCACACGCGTGGATGACCACCGACGGCGAATCACAGATACCACTAAAGCAACCGTGATCCCTTTTGGCAACCCTTGGGTTTTTGCTAGCTACGTGACGCTAGAGTTGACTGACGCGGACGACGCGAGGCACGATATCCGATCCCTTGAGACCGGAAGTAACCTTTTCCAAGGAATGTTATGCGGAAATGGCTGGTACACCCGATTGCACCAACCAGCCGTCAGTCATGAGCAATTTCACGCGAAAAATGGACATTTTGTTCGCTCTCTTTGTGAGAATGACACAAACTAACGAAGTAGACCGCGCGAGACGACGGGCCTCACAGCGAAATAGTTCCTGAGGATTTCATTTGTTCTTCGGTGATAAAGTCTCGGGAGTAGTACAGTTTCGTATGCGAGGAAGTCACTTCGGCGTTGTCGCCTACACACCCACGTCCTCATCCTCATCAGTATTGTTTTCTATTATTTTTCTGGAAAAGCCCTGATCTTAAACGTTTCCATTCCAGCGGGCCAAGTGGAGATTCGTGTTGAGTTCAAAGGACTCTCGACCCAGAACTGCAACAAGCTGACGACTTTCGTTCGGAAACTAGCGGAGGATCATACAGACCATCTGGCAGAAGATTTCAACGGATTCCACGGAGTGTGGAACGACGGCTTCATGACCCGCAGATATCGGCCGCACCACCCGATTCCAAGTTCCGAAGTGGAGCAATCAATGGAAGCTCAGCTAACTGGGGTGTCGTTCAACGGAGGAATCTAAGATGACAGCGGACTTGCAAAAGGATTATTGTCTTCTTTCACCTATTCATTCGACTTTCTTGTCGATTGAGTCAATTCCGCTACAAGTTTAGAAACAACACCTAATCAGTACTCGGCGACGACTTTCCATTGCTCATCCGTTTTGCGCAGTTGTACGAATCTGAATGCGTTTGGGCCTGAGAGCTTGAGCAAGACGTCGTTCTCCTGGATCTTGAAACGCATTGATCTGTACAGGGATTCGCCTGGTTGATTCGGTTCCGTATCATAGTCGCCAACCGCGACATCCAACTGCTCAATCAGAAACGCGCGGACAATCGTGTCGGCACTATAAGACGGCATGGGCTCCCTGGCTGCCTGCTTTTTGAGTGCCACGAGCATTTCATCACGCTTGACCGGGACCCCGTGTTCGGTCATTTTCCCCGGGACTTCGAGCCCAAAATAAAATAAACGATTTCCAGGGAGCAATTGCACCTCAGAATCATAAAGTTGGTTGAGCTTCTCTTCGTCGTAAAGCAGACAAGCTCGAAGCAAGTCTTTCGCGAAAGCTGTAACTTCAGGAGCAGGTTCGCGTAGGGCCGTAGTCTTCCGAGTCGGACCCAAAATCTTGACGTCCTTAAGGCCCAACCAAAAAACAGGATGAGTCGTTGAGTCGAGATGGTAAATCGCGACAGGGCCAGACGGTTTTAAGAGCCCGCCAAGTCCTTTGTTTTGGGACGCATCGCCGAGCGTCGCCTCCAATTTCACGAGGTCTCCAGCCTTGAATTCAAGTTCGTCAAATGTGTCGATGATAAGTGTCGCGAGAAACGGTTTTGCATTCTCTTTGGTGACTGATTTCGGAATCAGCCGGGCGACACCATTAAATGACTTACCTGCGTCCTGTGCCAATTCAAATTCCCATTTTACATTTTGCCCCTTTAACGCTTTGTTCACTTGAAACTGGACGGTATCTTCGGCAGGTGCCATGTCAACATATCCACCGGCACCATCCGTGACTGGCAGGACTTCCGAATTCGTCTCTTTGTCCCCGGGAACGATCGTGACTCGCTTCTCCAGCGATGGTTTGTCAGGGACTTGCGCCTTCCCAGCTAGTTCGCCGAGGTAGGTGTCGAACGCGACAATATCCGACCGCCAACCTTCGCTCGATGGTTTTCCATTGTCAGGCTGTTCTTGTACAACAGGTTCTTCGCGAGTCGTCTGTGTGACCGAATTCTTTTGAATTTTCCTGTTGCGAATAATCTCCCAAGCCTTGGTGAATTGAGCAGTGTGCATCTTCAATTGTTGCGTTTCTCGATCCTTCAACTGTGTCGTGTTGATCACTGGGTCTGCCGCGATATTCAGATTCTTCCAACTGGCCTCCCCAAGTTCTGCGGTCGCGATGGCAACGGGATCTTTTTGCTTAATTCCAGATGGCCAGATCGAGCGTTCGACATTCAGCGAATCGGGAGCCGACGTGACCCGATAGACGACACCGTAATGTGGCAGAAATACGTAGTGCTGATTCTCATCCGCCAGCAGGGCTGAGTAAGACGTATCCAGATCCGCTACTTTGCGAAAGGATTTCGTATCAGCGTTGTCAATCAAATGACCGTCTGCGTAGACACCGTCTTTATCTTTGATGACTGACTGGTGGATTGCCTGAAACGTTGGCGCATCATATCCAGTGATCTTGGTAGCGCCTCGCCAGACGCTGTTCCGATCTGCCGCATATGGACTGTCATCACCAAATGTACGAAACGTATCGAGATCGACACCATCCAAGGGAGTCGACGACCAATAGACTCGATTTGCGTCCCGATAAAAAGCTTGATCAAGGTGTCGAAACGACTTTGCATCGGCACCGACAATCTCGGTATGCTGATACCAAACGCTCTTGGCATCTTTCCAAACGAATTGCGGATTCACAAGTTCCACTGTCTTCGGATCGACTCCCTGCAAAGGCTCACCGAACCACCAAACATGCCTAACGTCTTTTGCAAGATTAAATCCGATGACCTCGAAGCTTGAAACGTCGGCCGTAGGGAGCTCAATGACCCAAAAACGGGCGGCGCTGATCCATTTGTAATAAACTTTGTTTTTGTCCTTGGTGTACTCTTCGCTCAAAGCTTTGAAGCTCGCCGCATCGACGTCCGTACATTGACGTAGCTTGAGATTGTTAACCATGGGCAACGTATCGAAATCTTCTTTACCGGCCAGATCGATTCGCTGCTTATCAAAATAGATGTAGTCACCCTGTCGCGAGTAACCGTGTCCCAGTACTTCCGCTTTTGTTTCATCAAACTGTGTGAGAGGTTCTGAGGGGCTGGGTTGAAAGAAAATCCCCACAGCAATGGCCGTCAATAAACCGAGCATCGTTAGTAATCCCATAAAGTGCAGGTATCGTTTGGAAGTAGGAAGCCTTCGTAGGGCGGACCGTATTGTGGTTGATAACTGTGGAGGTAGCTGAAAGTTTGCTGGCTGTTGTACGTGGCTTAAGCACGATTCGAGCAGTTCACGAACTTCACCTGCGGAATTGAAGCGTTTGGCTTTTTCTTTGGCCATCAATTTCTCGATGATCAGGACCAACCACTCCGGAATGTCGGGATTCAGTTCACGAATCGGCGTCGCAACTTCGTCGCTTATTCTCTTCATCACAGCGTAGGAAGATTCAGCTCGGAATGGTGGACGCCCGGTGCACATTGTGTAAAGAGTGCTTCCAAGACTGAACAAATCGCTGCGTGCATCAATGCTTTGACCGGATACCTGTTCGGGTGACATGTACTGTGGTGTTCCGAGGTGGAATCCAGTACGAGTCAGGCTGGCATCGTCGGCTGCGCGGGCGAGTCCAAAATCGCTGATGAGCGCGCGGTCGACATCTTCTTCCAGCAGGATGTTCGATGGCTTGATGTCACGATGCACCAGCCCCTGCTGGTGCGCGGCGGATAGACCATCGGAGACCTGCATACCGATGCGCAGGATCTCGCACAGTTGGAGTGGTCCATTGCGGTCAATGCGGGCCTGCAACGATTCGCCAGACACATAGTGCATGACGATAAAGGGTGATTCACGCTCTGTCTCGACATTGTGAATCGGCACCACGTGTTGATGAACAACCGCAGCGGCCGCGCGTGCTTCACGGGCGAATCGTTTCCAGGCTGGGCCGCTGCTGGCCAAATACGGAGCCAACAGCTTAATTGCGACAGGTCGATTCAGTTCGGTATCGAATGCTTTGAAGACGACGCCCATTCCGCCCGAACCGATCAACCGTTCGACTTCGTATCGCCCGAGTCGCCCGAGCATTTCCGGATGCGTTGGAGGTGAAAGCAATTGCTTGGCCATCGACTCGGTCCAGTGAATCGCAGATGGATCCAAGTTCACTTGCGGAAAGCCGCGTTGCTGACTCGAATCGACTGACTCAGAGATCGCGGCTTTCACACCTTGCCACATCGCCATCGGTCCTGCCAGTTCGGTGGTTCGCTGTTGGCAGCGTGAACAGGTTTCGACGTGAGCGAGCAGTTCTTCGCTTGGCTCCAACGACTGGCCGCTCCGAAGCATGACTTCAAGCGCCGCGTCATCAAAGGTAACATGATTCTTGTTCATTGTTGATCCTGATATTGCTGGACAAGTTCCTTGATCCGTGCCATGACGCGACTGCGAGCGAAATAGATATTGCCTGGGCGAGTGCTGAGCTTGGCCGCTGCAGCTTCGACGGAGAATTCTTCGATGCTAGTCAGCCAGAATGCCTGCCAAGTGTGCGCGGCTACAGACTCGCGCACTTGCGCCGAGGCCCACTGGAAGACCATTCGCTCATACTCGAGATCAAGAGCGCTAGAGAACTCAGAAGGAGCAGGCAAATTCGCCAAATGTATCTGGGCCTCACTACCATCGCGTCCCAAGGAGCGAGTGGCTTTCTGCGTGAGCA
>JANMNK010001006.1:0-3417 GCA_031373875.1 Pirellulaceae bacterium
ACGTCGAATTACGCCGCTACAAAAAAACCACCCGCGGCCCTAAAAAACCACCACCTATTCGAACTGGTACTAAACAACATATTAGCACGCAAATCATACTCAATAACCAAAGAATGCAAGCTTGAAAGACCTGTCATGGGATGCCGTAAAGCTATTGACGAAGATGGGAAACGAGAGACTAGGTTTAACAAAAGAAAGCAGATCCCACTTTGCACTTGGGATGATGTTCTCGAACGCAGGAGAGTGTTGCTTGCGCGATTTGGCGATAGTGAACTTGAGCATTCGACCTGGACCTAGTCGCTTTGCATTTTATCTACCAGGTAAAGTGACAAAGCATCGCAAACTCGATTAGTTCCCATCGACTGACGCAAGTTCCCCCACAAGGTCGAAGTAGGTCGACAGCTTCTCAGGCGGAATTCGCACACACGCGATGCCTACTGGCACCCCTAGTGAATTTGCGGGGAGTCTCATGCTTTGTGGTTTACCAAAGCATCGGGAATAAAAAATGCAATTGCAAGATCACCATCACCGATGATTGTTCAGTGGATGGCTAGGCGGCGATGTGGTGGAGAGCGAGTCTTTGATGGAAGTAAAATTGGCTAAGTGCGAAAGTAATCGACAGAAGATGACTGTGGCGATTTGGTGCCAGAAATATTCTGTCACTATGCAGCCAAAGTTCAATGCACTGCTGGAGAACCGCTGGACGAAGCGTTATGCCGCCAGCAATTCGCGGGGCATTGGGATTGGCTTTTTAGCTACGGCCACCGGAACGAGAGGGGTGGGAGTCGATTTCTTGGGGCTTGTCCGCCACGGCCGTAAACAAGCGACCGAAATTTTTACCAACTCGCACTAGGCTTCACTGCTCAATCTGCGGGGGCACTTATGCTGTTAATGCTCAAGTGGTTATTTGACCGCGTTTCCAACAACGTCCCGAATCCAGCAAGATTCGAAGTCCCGTTGTACGCTTGGCAAGACCAAGTCAGCAGCGCGCTGGCCGTTACTTTGTCATTGTCCAAGCTTACCCGACATGACGAGTCGCCCTGCCGAATCCCTGATCGAGAAAGACACTTCATCCTCCGCTTTCGAAATCACCCTTACAAAGCAAACCCGCATCGCAATAGATGGATGGAGCTTGGATTTCTCTTCCGCAAGGATACGTTCGAAAGACGCGAACTCCGCGTATTTTTTAAATATCGAACTTTTCGCGTTCCAACTGCTCAAAGCCTAGTAAATGCAATTTGCATCATCGAACCGTTTTGGTCTAGGCACCTCAACAGCGTACATACGTCAATTCCCGAAAATGCTCCTGACACCTTTGTTTTTCTCCATTCTTCCCCCGCGCTTTCGAGATCAATTGTAACAAGTCAGGAGAATTCAGATCATTGATTTGGCGTGCGGTATAGCAGAGACAGCGTACCCCCTTTCCATCGTAAATTCGGTAGACACTGACTCCCTAATGCACCAACGAGGTTGTTGGATCTACGTCAAAGAGACAACCTGAAACAGTATCGTAGCAAATGATGTGTTGAGACGTAGCGCATCGAAACGGGAGGTACGATTGTCGCTTCAGTCTAATATGACTTAATACCATTTTTCCCTTTCATTTCCGATGCGTGCGAAAGGTTTTTTGTTGGGCGAAGGCGGAGAAGTTGTGCAACGTAAAGCTTGGTGGACAATCGCATACCCAAAGCTGGAGTTCTTTTTGGGGCCTTTTCATCTTTGATTCAAAATCACTCTGCTTCCAAACTTCAACAATTCCTCATTGTCTTCAAATGTTTCCCCGAATCAACGAGAAGCCCTGGGACTGCAAAAGTTTCTGAACTGGCGTCGGGCATTCGCAGCGAGGGAATATGCCCGCCATTGGTGGTTTGGAATGACTCAAAGCCGCCGGAATGCTGGTCAGTTGGGTTCAGGGCGGGCAATGGTCTTCAGTAATTCACCGGCCAGTTTGGTCACAGCGGGATCTGGATCGGACAAGCAAGCTTGAAGGGCTGGTTGGATGAATTTCCACGAACTCATGTCTGTGGCAGGTGCGTTTGGGCCGTTGAAATGTTCCGATAGTGTTGCCAGGACTTGCAATCGCTCTTGAGATGTTCCCGAGAACAACACGGTCATCATTTGATTCGCCCCCGCCGAAGCGATCCCGACTAATCCAAAACTCATTGCAATCGGCAAGACCAATCGCAATGTGACCGCTACGCCTGCAGCGAACGAGAGAGACATCAGCAGACAAATTACCAGAAGTTTAGCCAATCGCCCGAGCCAAACTCTCTTTTTTGATGACCGTGGCGCTGTTTCAAGTGGTATTCCTTCAGGTGTCATTCCGTTGTGCCTTCCGATTTTTGCGTTGTATGCTTCAGGAATAAACTTGCTCGTTTCCTGAGTTGACGAAAAACATAAATTACGATTGCAGCTATACCCAGCATGGCCAATAGACCGACAATGGCCGCAAGGTATCCTGCGGTCTTTCGGGTCAAGTAGGGAGTCGGTTGTTTGATTTCTATGACGGGATCCGTGTAGTAAGCTTTCGCGTACTCTTCATCAACATTCTTCGACGCTGTTATCCATGTCTTCTCGTTCGCCGCAATGGACGCGAACCAATTGTCGGCTTCTTTTAGTTCCTTTTGAAACGAAGTTTCGAGTTCTTCGAGAGTCATCTCGTTGCTGCTTAGATCGCCCCGGGTCTGCATGCTTAACGCGTGCGCCGCAAGATCGCGATATGCTTTCGATGTGTCAGGATTTTTTGATTGGTAAGAACATTGCAAAAATGCGCGAGCGGCAAGCTGTTTCGCGGCGTCAGGATATCCGCGACTTAGCAGTAAATCACCGATCGCTTCGAGCAAGATGGGCGAATCGTAATTGCCAAATCGCATCATGCCTTGAACACCCATGATAGCGCGGTCAAGTTCAGAATTTTTATCGGCGATCGATCGTGATTCTGCGGCGAATTGTCGAAGGACGTAGTGGGCAAATCCGAAATGCTCGGCACCGAGTCGTGCTGATGAATCCAGAGGAAGTACCATGACGCCGTCTTTCTGTTTGTCCAACATGTATTGTACGAGTAGTTTTTGGTAGACTTCGCGGCCGAAGTGCGCGTCGGGATTAATGGCCAGCGCTGCCTCGATCTCTCTTAAACCCAGTTCAAATTTGCCCGCGTGAAAATAGAAAGTCCCAAGGTTGGCTTTGGTTTCATAAATCCCCGGAAACAGCAATTCCTTTTCATGCATCGCCGCGATCGCCTCTTCGTGACGTCCAAGTTTTTCGTAAGCGACAGCCAGATCGTCCCAAACTTGAGGTTGCGCGTCTGGTTTAATTCGTTCGCGGCGGTCACGCGCTCGCCATTCATAGAATGCTTTCGAATGCCGAAGGAATTTACCCGTAATCAACTCAAGTACGGTTGGGAACTGTTGCCGTTCC
>JANMNK010001010.1:0-13086 GCA_031373875.1 Pirellulaceae bacterium
CCGTAGTCGTTCATCTTCCATCAGTCTATCAGGAAGGGCGGCAAACGGACTGGCCGTCAGAAACCCGGTCGCCGCGACCGCCTCCGGGTTCTCCGGTTCGTATTCGTCACCGGCCAGTTGCCAGCGAACGAACTGATCGAACGGCATGTCATTATTGAACGCTCGAATTACGAAGTCGCGATAATGATAAGCTGTCGGTCGATCTCGGTCGCTTTCCTGCCCGTCACTGTCGGCATACCTGGCGACGTCGAGCCAGTGGCGGCCCCAGCGTTCGCCGTATTGCGGACTCTGCAGGAGTCTTTCAACCAAAGTAGACACGGCCGTAGGATGATCTATCGCAGCGGCCGCACAGAAATCGTCGACCTCTTTCGGCGTTGGCGGAAGTCCGATGAGATCGAATGTAATTCGCCGAATGAGCTGCCGGGGTTCTACTTCGGCTTGCGGCATGATATCAGCAGTCTCCAGCCGCGACAGAATGAATCGATCAATCGGCGTTCGAACCCATTCGTCATTCTTCACTGTCGGTTCTGTTCCTCGCTGCAACGGCTGAAAGGCCCAGTGAGTTTTCGCCAGTTCCACGCGAGGATCGGCAACGTCCGTTCCTTCCGGCCAGACAGCTCCCTGATCAATCCATGCTCGAAGCCGACTAATCTCGTCTTTGCTCAGGCCCTGACTTTCCGGCGGCATCACAACGTCTTTATCAATCGCCGCAACCAGATGAATCATCCGACTATTGGCACTGTCACCGACGACAAAGATCGGGCCGTTGTCGCCGCCCAAGATAGCTCGCTGGCGCATACCAAGATTCACGCCGCCGTCTTCGTGGTCGGCCGAATGACATTCATAACAGTGTTTGCGAAGAATTGGCAGGATGTCGTTCACAAAGTCCAGGCGGCTGGAATCCGCTGGAGGCAACATGGCGGCGTAGTTCTCGCTTGCAGGCAAGCCCGCGTTGAAATTTTGCTGAACATCGCCGCTCGTGAGAGCTCGGGAATAAATCGCAACGAGATGCAGATCACCAAGCCACGGTCGCTCACCCGTCAATTCGTTCGCGACGCAGAGACGGAAATCATCATTCCAGTTGTTAAATGCACCAGCCACCGTTGCCGAAACAACCGGCCTGCCGTCAACAAAGATCTTCGCCATCCCATCCTGCGAGCGGGCGAAGACCACGTGCGTCAACTTCGTCGAAACGAAAAAGTCGGCCGCTGCGGTGGATGGCTGTCCGTTGTTGTCTGTCGATGTTGTCCGCAACCGGAAATCGAAGTGGTCCTTGTCTTGCCCGAGTGTAAAGTTTCGATTCGACGGGTCGATCGACAAACTCACGATGCGAGCAGGCCCAGCCTGACTGGCTTCCAGCGGCTTCAGCCACGCTTCGATGGACAGTTCATTCGTTTGTTTCACCGCGTTCAGGATTTTGCGTGCTGGTCCGTCGGATGCAATGGTGACCGCCGATGTCACGACAAGCCTGCCTGCACGAATCGTGGCTCCCTGAGGTTTGTCAATTCGAAGGTTGAGCGGTTCACCAACGCCTGACTGATCGGGAATCAGCCCGTTTTCAGCTTTGTCAAATGTATAGAGCACTTGCAGGCCGTCCGTCACGCGAACTGGAGTGACCGACAAATCGTCGGCGAGCGCGGCAGCGATTGTGGCTAGCCAACAGGTTGCGAACAAGAGGTTCGCGATCCCAATTCGATGCGTTAACAACACCATGAGAGAATTTCTTGTCGATGAATAGACCTTAGTCAATATTACGTCCATAACACCTTAAGACGCAAAGACCATTGTAACAAGCATTTTAGTTGGCGAGTCACATTCGGAATTGGACGTCAAAGCAGCTTGATTGCGTTGATTGCGTTCATTGCGAACCCGTTGACGTGCGAAGGTCGATGGCATAGATCGCCGGAAGTTCTCAGGAAAACAATTCCTGAATGGGTTGGAAATCGACGTACTCAGTTCCTGAAGCGTTTTCAACGTAGTGAAATGCCCGCCCTGATGGCGTAGAAGTCACTTTGCGAGTCCAGTCGATTCCTAACGCAGAATAAATTGTGCAAGCGACATCTTCCATGTACGCCGGACGCCCGGCAGACCAACCTGGATCGATAATCGTTCCTCCGATTTCATCGGTCTTACCAAGTACCGTGCCCCCTCGCACACCGCCACCAACGAACATTCCTGAATGAGCGTGGATGTAATGTTCGCGACCTTTTCGAGTCTCACTAATGTTGCCCGGTGTTCGACCAAACTCGCCCATGCAAACAATCAACGTTTCGTCGAGCAATGATTTTGTAACGTCGTGCTTGCTGGGCATGGCAGCCAAGTCGAGAACGAGCGACGTGATGGCTTTGTCTAATTCGGCCATCAATACAGGATGGTTGCGAGTTCCCTTTTTATAAATGTCGCCATGATGATCCCAGCCACCATGGCTTACCAAAATGAAACGCGTTCCGGCGTCGGCTTGGAAGAGATTTCGAGCAAGGGCTAATGAGACGCCGATCGAGTTTTGACCGTACTGCAGTTTGTCGTCTTCGGTAATTGTGAACACATCAGGAACGCGCGGGTCGTTCATGATATTCCAAGCACCGCGATAGTATTCGTGGTAATCTGCAAAACTACGATCCAATCCAGGGCGGTTATGACGCAACGGTTCGTCAAGCTGTTGCAGTCTTTGCCAGCGACGTTCAAGAGTCGAAACCATATCGCGGCGTGGTGCTAAGTCAGGCGGTCCCTTATCGATCGACAAATTGAGCGGACCAAATTCTGCTGAAAGGAATCCATTGTTGATCAGCCCCGCTTGGTTTCCCGCCATATTAATCGAAATGTAGGCAGGCAGCGAATCCGTAGCACGACGTTGATTGGCCAATTCATGGCACACCACCGCACCGATGGCAGGGACTTCTTTTGACAAAGCGGGATTCAGTGGATGACCAGTTTGAATGTAGTATTGTGCACGTCCATGAACGGCATCCCAAGCGGCCATCGACCGGACGACGGCGATTTTGTCGAGGATTGTTGGCAAAGTCTGAAATACACCTTTGGGAAGCATCAATCCATTACCGCATGGCTGGATGTCAAAGTCCTCGGGTGTCCAGGGACCTTGCTTGGCGTCTAACGAATCCAACTGGCTCATGCCGCCTTCGAGATTCACGAACAAAACTTGGCGAGCCGTTGCGCGTGGCGTTACGTCTTGCGAAGCGATCGTTCGCGTGGTTCCAAGCCAAGGCAGTGAGCCTCCTACAACGCTTAATCCACCGAGTCTCAATAACTCGCGGCGTCGTAGAGAAAACGGTGCGGGATTGGTTGAACGATGCATTACAATCCTCAAAAGTTATTGGTGAATTATGTTCACTTTAAATCAACGTTGAATCGCCGCTGGAAAACGGAACAGTGTGATTCGGAACGACGATTTACTAGTAGTTGAAAATAAAGTCCAGTTTGTTCAACAGACTCCACTGCAAGTCTTCGATTCCTGTCTGACGATCTTCTTCAATCCACTTTCCGGCAATTTCAGTTTCCGCAGCAGTTGGCATGCGCGATAGAGTTCGCAAGTACATCGCTTCGACTATTTCATTTGGCGTCAGGTTTGATTCGAGCATCTGCTGGGAGTAGCTGGCGTTTATAACTGAGACTCGTTTTGTAACGAATTTACTATTCATCATCATCATCGCTTGTAGAATCGAACCACTCTGACCAGGATTTGCCCATTCGCGATTCGACTGTCCAAAAGTTCGCAGTAGCTGTTTGGCTTCGCCATCATTAATATTCTCCGGCGTTGCCGCCTGAGTCCAATATCGGATTGGCGCGAGCGGGGTACCGTACAGCAAGTGTTTGTGTTGGTAATCGGGAAAGACACCTGTTGCCTCAACGATCGCGTCATGCAACTGTTCGGAGTTCAACATGTGAGGATAATGACGAGCAAAGTACGGCATGTACTCAACTTCCCATTCGGAATCAAAGTGCGACGACAGTTGGTAGGCACTGGACCGGGTGATTAATCGCATCAACGATTTTAGGCTGAACTCATTATCGGCAAAGTGTTTGGCTATCGCGTCAAGCAACTCGATGTTGGTTGGCTGAACGGTCCAAGGCGCTGGTGGTGGATTGGTTGGGTCCTGGCGAGCAAGATCAAAACCATCGATAGGTTCAACGATTCCCAGACCAAAAAATTCTTTCCAAAACAAGTTCGCGGTGGCTCGAGCAAATTGCGGGTGCTCAGTAAGCATTTCGGCAAACTGTGGACGCAGCGGTTGATTTGGATCAGCTTTTTGACCAGTCAAAAAGAACGTCGGGACCACGGGAGAACCCGACCTTTGCAATCGAACCGAACTAGCCGCGTTCGAATCGTATCCGGTGCCGTCTTCGGAGATCGTAAAACGATCTTGATAAGGAACAATGCGGACGCGAGTATTTCCAAAAAATGCCGCCATGGCCCAAAGGTCTTCACGCTTTTTGCGAGACAGTCCCAGGTCGACTTTTTCCAGAAAGCCCGCTCCGCCATGACAAGAAATACACTGGAAGTTTAACCCCAAGAAAAACTTTGAGGATTGGATGACAATTTCGTCCGCCGTATCTTCGTACCGATCCGAGTACATCGAATCTGCGGGGATATGCCATCGAACGAGAAAAGCAGAGGGTGCTGCGTCGGGCATCCAAGCCGA
Source organism: Pirellulaceae bacterium (assembly GCA_031373875.1). Taxonomy (GTDB): domain Bacteria; phylum Planctomycetota; class Planctomycetia; order Pirellulales; family Pirellulaceae; genus JANMGV01. The sequence goes on from JANMNK010001010.1 coordinate 4,659, forward strand.
ATTCGGCGCAGTTGCCGTCAGTAATTCAGTTACCATTTCATTGTATGGTTTGTCGTTGCGCAAAGATCGACGAATCCATGTGTCAAAATTTTCCGTCGTAGCGTTGCCGATTCGATTAGCACAATTGCGAAAAAGGTCTCCATACCAATACGCCCAACGGTCAACCCAAGCATCCGAAGCCAGCAATTGATCGATGACTTGCTCACGTTTGTCCATCGCCGAATTTTGCACGAACTGCTGGACCTGTTCGCGGGTCGGTATTCTGCCGGTTAGATCCAGGGACACGCGGCGTAGAAACGTGTAGTCGTCGGCAAGAGCTGCGTGAGGAATGCTGTTTTGTTTCATCGCTTCAAACAAGTGATCGTCGATGAGATTGCGTCGCACGATATCATTTGAATCATCTGAATCGTTTACCAGATTGGTCGGCACCGGCAATCTATCCGTGACGGATTCGGTAATCTCGCTGACGATCGCATCAGCCCGTTTTCGCGACAATTTCTCCGGCGCGTGTTCAACATCATCGGGCAAGTTTTTCCGGAGCGATTGACTACCCGCTGCTGGTTCTTGCGACACAGCACTTAGCGCGAAAATGCCCGTGACGAGCATGCAAACTCCGCACGACTGGCGAAGCGACCGCCGTGGAAGCCAGATTTTAAAACACTTTGTTGCCTTCAGACCTTTACGAATCATTTTCCCACATCCGTTTTTGGCGAGGCGAGCGTTGGCAACGCCTTAGCATTGCCGGAAACGAGGGTATGAATCTGCCCATTGGAATCTAGCAATCGTATGCTTCGATTACCTCGATCACAAAAATATAATCCGCCCTGAGGAGCCAACGCAATCTTTGCCGGAACAAAAAGCTCTGAACTGTCCCTGCTTTCAGCGGACTTGGTTTCACTGGGCTTGGTTTCTATACCAGAAGCGGAGCCTGCTACCGTCAATATCGTACCATGAATGACCGTTCGAAGTCGATTGTTTCCGCTGTCGGAAATGTAAAAGAAATTCGGCGACACCGGCAAGATATCCAGGGCAGAAAAAATTTTGGCCTTAGTCGCACGGTCTCCATCGCCCGACAAGCCCGCGCCACCTTCGCCTGAACCTTCTCCAACGCCGCAAACTGTCTCAATAATTCCGTCCGCAGATACACGGCGTATTCGACTATTGCCGCCTTCGCTGATAAAGAAAGATTTCTCATCGGTTCCAAACGCAACGGCCATGGGTAAGCTCAATTGTGCCGAAGTTGCTGGCCCACCGTCGCCCGATAGCCCAGGCGTCGAACCCGCCACCGTTGTGATGATTCCATCGGTCGCAATTCGCCGTACGACATGATTGTACGTGTCGGCAATGAGAATGTTGCCTTGGGAATCCACCGCGATCCCTTGCGGATTATTGAGGCCCGCGAGAATAGCTGGGCCACCGTCACCGCTGAACTCCGATCGTCCACTGCCAGCGAGTGTCTTGACAATTCTTGTTGCGAGATCAACTTGCCGGATACGATGGTTGTTTGCGTCGGCAACAAGCACCGCATTTCGCGAGCAATCAAGTTTCAGGTCATGAGGTGCATGAAACGCAGACTGCAAGACATCCGTTTCTTCCCCCAGAAAAAACGGTTGGCCCGTTCCTCCCCAAATCTGCAGTTCACCAGACTGTTTGCCTGACAACTCAACTCGAAAGAGGCGATGAAGTTGAATATCGCTTATCAATAAACTGCCATCGGGTAAGGCGACTATTCCATTCGGTGCCTGAAACCGTAAACCGTCGTTATCATAAGCATTCGTTCGCAATGCGAAACCGAAACACATGCAGTTTATGAGCAATGCGGTCAAAAACAGTTGCATCATGTACACGAATTAGAGAGATGGAGAGGTGTAAACAGCCACTCATCCAGTGTAAACGAATTCGAAAAGCAGCGTCTTAAAAAAACATAGTTCGTGTTCATGGCTACCAATTAAAACAAATTGATACTCGAAAAAGGGCATCCATCCACAGCGAATCATGACTGGCAGTGTCCGCCTTGCCTCAAGTGCAAATTCATTTCCGGCGAAAACGAATTAATTTTTCCTTGCGAATGAAAAGAGCATCGACCCCATGATTGCAAAGCAGAGGACGCCCACCAATTGGTATCCGACGTGCGCGGCATTTTCTTGGGCAACCCCGAACAGTTGAACGATACCGGCCGTTGCACTGCCGATCGGGCCCTCAAGGCTTAGCTTTTCTAAGGAATTCGTTACACCTTCGTTGACGGATAACAAAGCGATAACGACACCTGCCAACGCCCCGCCTGCCACAAGTCCCGTTGCAAAGAGACTGCCTTTACTAAGCTCCTCGTCCGCCGTGCTGTGATCGCCTGCGGCTGGTTTGCCCTTGGCTCGCAAGTAATCAACAACTCCTCGAATTACGCCGCCAATCCAAATCGGCAAAGTTGTTGCGAGAGGCAAATACAGTCCGACTGCGAACGAGAGTGCTTTGATTCCACACAATTCCATTGTCACGGCGATGAAGCAGCCAGCCAAAACGAATTGCCAGTCCAAGTTGAACGATAACAAGCCCTTGATCAACGTCGCCATCAAAGTGGCTTGCGGCGCATTGTACTTTTCACCAATCGCGTGCTTGATTCCATTGGCGAGCATATCGGGAGACGGGGTATCCAGGTATTTGACGGTAAAGCCGATGACCAACGATGAAACCATGACCCCGATGAACAATGCCAGTTGCTGATACTTAGGCGTCGCTCCAACCAAATAGCCTGTCTTGAGATCTTGGCTCGTTGCACCGGCATTCGCGGCCGCGATGCAGACCATGCTACCCACAACAAGAGCCATGGGTTCATAAGCCGTACCTGTCCAACCGATCCCAATAAACACAAGTGCTGTGCCCATGATGGTCGCGATTGTCATGCCGGATATCGGACTATTGGATGAACCGATGATACCCACAATTCGACTCGCAACGGTAACGAAGAAGAATCCAAAGACAATCACCAAGAGTCCGATCATTAGCTTGTTTAGCACCGTGTCCCCTGGAATGCCTGGGAGAATCCCCATCAAGCCTATCAATCCAAGACTACCGAGCACGACAACGAGAATCGAAAGATCGCTTTCTGTTCTCGAGCGGTTCTTTTCGGCGCCGCCTCGCAACGATCGGAATGCTTCGATGAATGAAGAAATAATCGTTGGCATGGTCTTGAGAAGCGTGATGAAACCTGCCGCAGCAACCGCGCCGGCACCGATTTGGCGAATGTAAGCTCGATAGATCGCTTCGGCGGAGTCTGCAAACTGTTTTGTGTTTTCATCCCAACCAAATTTGCTTGGCAATAATCCTAGCTTAACGAGTTGTGCTGCGATGACTTCTTGAGGAACGAGTGTTGCGAGCAATGGTGTCAAGCAAAACGCAGCGAGGACACCGCCAGCAACGAGAATTCCGGAAATCTTTGGGCCAATGATGTACCCAACGCCCAAATACTCCGGAGTGATCTCGCCAGCGACGGACGCCGACGGCAAGTATTTATTGCCGAGACTTGTGACATAGCGAGGTGTTTCGCTGATGACATGGATGACTTTTTGAAGCAAGGCGTAAACGATGGCGACACCCAATCCATAAAACGCAGTCTTGGCAAAGCTCCCGCCCTTTTCGCCAGCAATGAGAACTTGGGCACAAGCTGTTCCTTCGGGATACGGCAACGACCCATGTTCATTTACAATCAACGGCTTGCGCAGCGGAATCATCATCAACGTGCCAAGGATTCCTCCAAAAGTAGCGATCATCATGATCGTCCCTACTTCGAAATATCCGCTTCCGACACCATCGCTCAAAAAGATAAACGCGGGGAGCGTGAACACAACTCCTGCAGCGACACTTTCGCCAGCCGATCCGCACGTCTGAATGATATTGTTTTCGAGAATCGTCGTTCGCAATAATCGCTTGCCTATCGAAATCGCCAAAACCGCAATGGGAATCGATGCCGATACCGTAAGACCAGCTTTCAATGCCAAATATACGGTCGACGCGCCGAACAAGACTCCAAAAATCGAACCGAGAATAATCGCCTTGAGCGTGAACTCGGCTACCGAATTGTCACTGGGCGACACATAAGGTTGTACTGCAGGAATTTCTGGCGCGTCTGAGTTCTTGGCCATGGAGCATTCTCGCTGAAATCGACGATGAATAGTTTGTTGTGAAGACAGGTCCCAGATTGTCAGGGTAATCGTGAGATTTCGCAACTACGGAGGAGTAGCAGAATGGGGCTTCGCGGATGATTTTACGAATTGGAATGCCAGATAGTGTTCCACCACCCGCTTTAGAAATCGGTATGGTATCGAAATTTCCATTACTTTCTTGTACGTCTAGCGGTTATCGAGTGCGGAAGGGTCTAAACTGTCGATTAGGAAATAGTTGATCTCGGCGTAGTTGCCATTTTTTCGCGTGGCTTTGCGAGGGCCAAAGTTCCGATGACTCGACGCGCCTACTAGTTCAACAGTATTTCCGCGTTGATTACAAATTAGCGTCAATCTCCTCTTATCCATTGGCCAAAATCATGATCTACAAACTTACTCTTCTCGAACCAGTCGAAGGCATCAAAACGCAACGATGGACATTTTCTCCGCCAGCGGTGCTTGGACGAGAACCTGGCTCAGCAATTTGTATCGACCATGATTCGATCAGCCGAAAACACTGTCAGTTCACGACCAACAGCGACGAAGCTTTGGTCATCAAAGATCTAGAGTCGCGTAATGGCACGTATGTTGATGACGTTCGAGTCCATCATGGGACGCTGATGCCCGGCCAGATTATTCAAATCGGTGCGTTACGTCTCCAAATCGCTTTTTCATCGGAAGAGGAAATTGTTCGCCGTCCAGTAATGAAACCCCAGGGCAGCGTCACCGAAACACGTCCGATGCCAAAAATTCAACCGCCACAACCCGCTCCCCCGGAGAAGCCCTGGTGGAAGCGGTTGTTCGACTAGTTTGACAATACACAAATTCTTTCTATCGCGAAGAATCCCGGAGCATCATTGAATGCGTCTTCTCGTCATCGTTGGAGGGTTGTCTTTAGTTTTCATGCTTGCGGCAAAATGTAGCCGTGGCGACGATCCAATCGTAATCCAGGTTTGGCCAGACAAACCGCCTGACGAAACATCTCCGGTCGGCGAAGAGCGCTGGTGTATGTCGCCGGGTTTGGACAAGAAACAAGTTGAAGTAACAGAGCCTACGCGGATGCTCACCAACGTGAGTAATCCGACAATTACCGTATATCGACCCGACAAGAACAAAGACAACGGTACAGCTTTTATCATTTGCCCCGGCGGCGGTTATTGGGATTTGTATTGGCAACTCGAAGGAGAAGAAGTTGCAGCGTGGGTCAACTCATTGGGAGCCACAGGCATCATCCTCAAGTATCGTGTTCCGCGTCGACCGGATGATGTGCAAGGCGAACCGGCACGTCGGCCACTTCAAGATGCACAGCGGGCTGTCAGCCTAGTGCGCAATCGCAGCAAGGAACTGGGAATCGATCCCGAACGAATTGGTATGATCGGTTTCTCTGCGGGCGGGCATTTGGCCATTGCTACAGCCACAAGTTTTCACACGCGAAGCTATCCTGCTGTCGACGATATCGATCAGATTAGTTGCCGACCGAACTTTGCAATATTGGCTTATTCTGGCTATCTAAAGGCAAAAGACAAAGATGAACTAGCAGCGGGACTGGAGATTCCGCCGAACACGCCGCCCGTTTTTCTGGTCCATGGAAGCGACGATATTATCAGTGACTCGGCTCACAGTGTCGTCATGTATTTGGCACTCAAGCGATCGGAAATTCCGGCCGAACTCCACATTTATGCAGCGACGACTCATGACTTTGGCGTGCGTGCCGCCGATCATCCTTACGCAAGCTGGACCGAAGCTTGTGCGCGGTGGCTGAAACATCAAGGCATGCTGAGTGCGAAACGTCCTGAATAACTGGATATCGAAAAAGTGAGCCGCATCAGGGAGTGGGTGCCTTGAGCTGTTGCTCTATATCCCGCAAAGACTGACTTGCAGGAATCGCTTTGAGTCCTTTTCGGATAGTGTCTAACGCACTTGGCAGATCACCTAGCTTTTCCTGCAATAGTGCCAAAGCGACAAAGTAATCCTCAACGCTTGGGTCGATCGCCAAAGCTCGCGACAGTGATTTTGCGCTCTCCTGAAGATCCCCGGCGAGATATTGCGCCAGCCCCAGTCGATATTGCAAGTGCGCATTCGAAGGCAACAGTTTTGCATCGCGTGTCAGTAGAGGCAATTCCTCGGTACGCAGCGACTTGGCTCGGTCTCGCAAATTCTGCGCAAGTATTTTCGCGTTCCGAACGGTGCTGACGTCGGCGTTGGCATTAGACTGGGTCTGAGTGTCTTCGGCCAATCGTTCAAGAAGCGCTGCAAGGTTGGTTCTGGGGCCAACGGCCCTTGGTTCGATTCGAATGGCATCTTCGTAGTGCTGCACAGCAGCCTGAAATCGCTGATGCTGTTCGTCGAGTGCACCGAGGCTAACGTGGGCACCAGCATGCTCTCGCATCGCCAATAAACTCTGTTCCAATTCACTTAAAGCCGCTTGATAAGTTGCTGAGTTAATTTGACCAGCGAGCGCTGCACCGGTCTCTGCGATCCCGCGAGCGGCTTCGATACGAACCGAACGGATGGGGTCTTTGAGCAAGGGCTGTAAGAGCAAGGCCCGTTGGCCCGGATCTCGAATTGCCGAAGTTGCCACAATCGCCGCAGCACGCACCAAAGGACTTTCATCTTTGAAATTTCGCGGGGCCTCGACTGCTGCACTTGCAGAATCAACGCTTAGCAGTTCAAACAAAGCCGTGGCTCGTGCAATAGCGGGTGCCGACTCGCCACGTTTAGCCAGCAGCGAGACCAATTGATCGCGTGCGTCGGGTGACTTGTTCCGAGCCGCTTGTAAAGCTTCGCCATAATGCACATCGCGGCGACGTTTCTCGCCGTACCATTTTTCACAAGCAGCGTCGGCCCATGCATCGATTCGCCCTAGTTCCAATTTTATTACTTCGTCACCTTTCTCGGCTGCTGCCATCCAATCTATGTACTGTCTCAATCCTGAGCGATTGACTTCGGGCAATTTTTGGAGATCGATGTGACACGCCGTACAGGCATTGGGTGTCGCATGCTTAACACTTAAATCGGGGCGAGGTATTCTGAGCGAGTGATCGTGGCGAGCGTCGACATCCATGTAGGTCGTTGGGGGCATGTGGCAATCGACACACGCGCTACCGGGCTTTCCTGCTTTGTGAAAATGATGTGCCACCGAATCGTATTTTGCCGCCGGATGCTGATGGCACGAAGTGCAAACTTGATTGCCATTTTGTTTCAGTCTCGCAGAATGGGGATCGTGACAATCAGTGCAGCGAATGCCTTTGTGATACATCTTGCTCTGAATAAATGAGCCGTGAATGTAGTCTTCGTCTTGAACTTGACCATCCGCAAAGTAAACATCGCGCAGGAGCAAGCTGTCGGTATAGAAATCATCAAAATTTTTTCCAGCATGGTAACCGTCGGCGACCAGTTGACGCCGACTGTGGCACGGAGCACAGGCCTCGATTTGATTTTGAGCGGACGCCTTGAGTGGTGCTAAGCCGGTGCCATAATCCGTTTTCCATTTCCCAAAAGTCTGTTTGGCCAATTTTGTATGGATACTACCGGGACCATGGCACGATTCGCAGCTAACATCGATTTCAGAAAAAGTCGTTTGGTACTTTGCAGTCGCGACGTCAAAACCCTTTGATAAATTCGTGCTGTGGCACTCGGCGCACATCGTGTTCCAGCGTTGAGCAACGCCTGTCCAATGCAGATCGTCGTCGGGGGCAAGTCGCTCTTGCACATCAGGCGGATCGAGGTGAAACCACTTCTTGGCTTTGGTATCCCAGGAAACGCGAAGCACTTGCACTTGCCCCACGCCCATAGAATCGGACTTGGACGAGGGCTCCATTTCAACCATGTATTGTTGAAGCGGCGTTACGCCGAAAACGTACTTGATCTCAAAATCACGCATGGTTCCGTCGGGGCCTTCGGTATTGATCCAGTATTTACCATCGCGGCGAAACATCTGGGATACAACGCCGTAATGCTCCAGTTTGGCGTCCGAGAAATCGCCAAGTACGGTCGCCTCGCTGGCGACGTCCATCGCCAGATCATGATGCGATCCTTGGTAAAGCTCCGCTTCCTTTGCATGGCACTGAACGCAGGACTCGCGGCCGACGTACTCTCCGACCAAGCCAATAGGTATCTTTTTGCTTGCTCCATAAAATAACGCGAATCCAACGACCGCCAGCACGCTTGCGGTCAATCCAAAGAAAACCACTCGATGAAACATGGATTTAGTCATGAAGGTCGTGAGGAGCCTATAGTTGAGAACAAGGCAATACGGGCATATTTGAAACTGT
>JANMNK010001035.1:0-23652 GCA_031373875.1 Pirellulaceae bacterium
TTCGTGGCTTATCGTAATATTGAAAACCGAAAAGAACGGTTGCCCCACCGTTCGATTCCTCCAGTGAGCTTTTCGACTCGAATCGTCCCAAACTTTCCCTTGAATTGCGACATTGTAATCCTCTTTTTCATTGTTGCTGCAATAGTAACCGTTCTGTCGCATGTATTGCGGCAGCAACCAAAATCGGTCCGGCAATTTGACATGACTACGCATGTGCATTGCACCCGTTGAGGTCGGCCACAATCCGGTAACAATCGTGGTCCTGGCGGGTGCACAAACCGGAGCATTCGACCGGCAGTTATTGAACCGCAATCCGCTTGCAGCCAAACGATCCAAATGCGGCGTGGTTGCATACGTATCGCCATAGCAACCCAATTCCGGTCCGTTGTCTTCGCTTGTGATCCAAAGGATATTGGGCTGATCCGCAGCCTGCAAATTAAAAACAAACAGGCAAACAAGCATTATCGCTCGCGTCGATTCCGATCTCACTGCATTGCCCCCAAGTTGGTTAAGGACCAAGCTGACACGTATCGTCTACTCTATTCAGCCTTCTTCAAATTCTTCGCGTATTGTGCGCACGACTGCAGAGCGGGACACGTTGGACTCCAGGACCAGCGAAACATTGACTCCGAGATATTCGCCAAGCTTGCAAGCTAGGTCGACATCTCGGATTCCTTCGAATTGGTTTACACGTTGCTGGCCAAGATAGATCGTCTGCGAATCCGACCGACACCCGCTTTCAAAACCGTCGAGCAATTCCTCAATCCAAGTCTCCGGTACCCCACGCTGCAAACAATACTCCCGAGGCCAAATATCATCTCCTGTGCATTCATACAACAGCTCGATAGCCAACATCCGATTCATAGGAATTACCGAAGAGTAAAAATTTCACAAACTAAGATTCACACTGCCGATCAATCGACGCCGGGCTCCTATGTGGAAACGCAGCGAAAATCCAGGCAGCGGCCTTTGGCAGTGGGTGGGCGACCGCGGCGGGAAGAGCTGCGGCAGAGATTGGCCGGGCCACTCCAGCTTCCACCTCGCTCGCTTCGTATGCCGGTGGGTCTACGACAAACGGGATTTCGTTCCGATGCATCCTTCGTTTCGTAAAACCTCTCGTCATACCAATCGCGATACCACTGCCAGACATTTCCTGCCATGTGATGCAAACCAAATGGTGACATTCCGACATCGGCGTTGACGTTCATGAGCGGCAAGTCATTAATCTCGTACTGGACGCCTCGCGAGTGTTTGCCGAAGTTCATCGCAGGCTCTAAACCTGCGGCTGATTCTGAATCAGTTTGGTTGGGAAACGAAATCGATTTCGGGCCGCGTGCCGCGTATTCCCATTGAGCTTCCGAGAGAAGAAAACCTTCGCGTTCGCGATAGTCGATCCAATCCACCCCATTAGCCCACAGCGAGTACGCATTCGCCCCATACCAAGAAACCAATACCATCGGCCAATGCTCAACGCCCGGGATCGGCTGCCAGCGCCCTTCCCATTGGCGAATCGGAATGTGCTTTCGCCGCACGTCGTCTGGCTTCAATTGAAACCAGTCGTCCAGCGCTTCATCGGTCGCGACAATAGAATTGAGAAACCGGCAATAAGCTGTCGTGGAAACGGTCTCCGTATCAATAATAAAATCGTCAAGTTCAACCACGTGCAAAGGTCGCTCATCGGGTTGAGCGGACGGATCTTGGCTGCCGATCTCAACTGAACCGCCTGGAATTAGGACGCATCGCATACCGTCCGAGGCGCGGCGATACATTTTTCGAATACTGCCGTCGTCGGATTCAATTGGTTCCAAAAGCGAATGTCCGTTGGCAACTGTCTCCCCGAGCCATTGTCCTCCAAGCTGAGTAAACGGAATTCGCTGCCCTACCGCTGATGATTCATTATGCGTTGGCACATTCCGAGTGCTTCGCCAGCCTTTTCTCGGTGGCTTACCCGTTCCTTGTTGCAAGTAGATCAATTCCGCCAAATCGCAAATTCGAAATGGTGTCCGCGTGAAAACCGCTTTGTAAACATTGTTCGGTGGATCATCGGGGATCTTTACATCAAATTCAGCTTCAGCTTCCATCAATAGTTCCATCAGACACAAACTATCGCAATCGAGATCTTCGACCAGCCGACTTGTTCGAAAGATCTTTTTCAAAGGGATGCCAAGTTGCTCCGAAGCGAGCAATCGTACTTTCTGTTCCACGGTTTCGATATCAACGTTCATGATCATGTCCGATTGAGTTTCGACTAAGTCATCTTCTTCGCTAATTGATGGTAGTTGATAGTTTACCGATCTTCTCGGGGATTTTGAATTGATAGGTGTGGCTCAAAGTGCATTAGTAGATAGTTTTCCGCTCCACACTTGGGAAAACAATCGATCGTTGAAATGGGCTTGGTCGATAACGCTGGCCTCCTCATCCCCCAACCCCTTGCTCCTCCGGAGTACCGGAGGAGAAGGGGAGATAGGAATAAGCGATGGAAGTGTTCAGCTAGAAAAAGCATGTCATATGTTCATGTGTCGGATGACAGCAATGGTAGACAGCAATGGTAGACAGCAGTGGTAGACAGCAGTGGTAAATAGCAGTAGTAGACAGCAACCACTTGAAAGAACATTTCTATCTCCCCTTCTCCTCAGTCTTCTGAGGAGAAGGGGCCGGGGGCGGAGGAGCCGACACCGTATCGCTCGCTTAGTTTCGCTCGCTTAGTATCGTTAACTTAGCCGGCGATGACGTTGCCTTCGGACAAGTTCATGATGTTCTGAATCGTCGAAAGAAGCGGCCCTGCGTCGTCGCGCCATGAGGCTTCGGAACCGATCTTATTGACCAAGTCCTTGACTTGGCAAACGCCCTTATCAAGCTCGTCACTGCCTGCGATCAAAGCGATTCGGAATTTGCGATGGTCTGCGTACTTGAGTTGCTGGCCAAGCTTTTTTGGTTCCGGATACAGCTCAACGGACCAACCTCCAGCTCGTACCACGGATGCTAACTCCAAGTAATCGTTGAGTCGCGCGGCATCGAAATAGGGAATGAAGATCTGCGCGGTTGACCGCGTCGTAGGAATCCGGCCCAATTGTTCCAGTGCGGCGAGCAATCGATCTAATCCCAGGGACGCGCCGACTCCCGGCAAGTGCTGCTTGGTGTAGACTCCCGCTAAGTTATCGTATCGCCCACCGCTGCAAACGCTGCCGATCGCAGGCAGGTCATTCAAAGTCGTTTCAAACACAACGCCCGTGTAGTAGTCCAAACCGCGTGCGATGGAAACGTCGATCTTAAAACGATTTGCAGGAACGCCCGCAGCAAGCATGGCAGCGGACATCGTGCGCAGTCGTGCCACCCCAGCTTGCCCGTTTGCATTTCCGACGAGAGTGCGATCCAACGAAGCCAGGACTTCTTCGGTCGAGCCCCGAATCTTGGCAAGCTCCAGTACTGCGGCGGTTTGAGACATCGAGAGCCCAGCGGCGTTTAAGTCTTCGGTGACTTTTTAAGGACCAAGCTTTTCAAGTTTGTCCAATGCACGCAGCACGGCAGTCGATAGATCTTGAAGATACAAACTTTAAAGGAAGCCGTTCAGTATTTGCCGGTTGTTGATGCGAAGCGTCACATCCGGCACGCCCAGTTCGCAAAACAGCTCGTGAATGACGAGAGCCGTTTCGATGTCCGCAACAACGCTTTCGGTACCGATGGTATCGAAGTCGCATTGCACGAACTCGCGAAATCGACCGGCTTGCGGAGTTTCGCCTCGCCAAACCGGCGCGATATGGTAACGCTTGAACGGCATCCCGAGATCCGAATGGTGTTGGGCGACGAACCGAGCTAGTGGAACGGTCAGATCGAACCGCAAACCGACTTGTCGGCCGCCTTTGTCTTCGAAACGATAGAGCTGTCGGTCGGTCTCTTCGCTACCCTTGCCAGTGAGAACTTCCAAGTACTCGATGGCAGGCGTGTCGATCGGTACAAATCCGTATCGACGATAGACTCGCCGAGCCGTTTCCATCAACTGCTCGCGCGGGATCATGGCTTCTGGCAAGAAGTCGCGAAAGCCCTTCAAGGTTCGAGGTTCGATAAGCTGGGACATGCAATACCATCCTGGTGGCAAAGTGAATTTTTATAAGCCGAACAGAGGTCTCGACTTCAATTGAGAATCGGCAACATCGCCGGTTCTGGAGTCCGAATCACTTGAGACGTGGACGAGGCAAGCATGGCTTCCATGTATTCGCCCATCTGCTCCGACGTTTCGAAGTACATGTCGTAACAAGCATCATCATCGTACTCGCAGTTATCGGTTGAGTAGTCACGACATATTTGAGGACGCGTCATGTACGCACCGCAACGAAAATCGGATTGCAGATGTTTGCACTTGGTATGCACAAGTAAATACCAAGCATTTTCTTCGACGAACAACGAAGCGTGCTCGTGCATCAAGTACCATCGTATATAGTCAAAATCCTTTTGTTCCGTTGGTCGGTCGATCGGCAAGGCAAAATATCGGCAACACTTGGCGGTGCAATAATCGCACAGGCATTCACCGCTAGGAACATCCTCTTTCTTGGGTCTCTTTCCGTTGATCGTTTTGGGCAAAGTGGCCATTGCAATTCGCTTTCAAGCAGAAGGTCGATCTTGTCATAAATGAAATCAATAACTACGACGAACATCTTAATCGGTTTCGCGACTTCTGCCATACGATTAGATTCGCGGGATAAATTTGTCCGACTAGACATCTCGGAGGACAGCACCCACAATGGCGACGTTTGATTGCATTCTTAGGTGTCGTCGTTTCCGATTTTCTGCGAAAAATCAACTGTTAACGTGGATTGGAGCTTTTCGATGGAAATCGTGATCACTGCTGTTGGACCCGATAATGTGCGATTGGCGGACCCAATCATTCACGACATTACTCAGCGCGGTGCCAACATTGCCGAAATTCAGATGTACGATCACGATGAGGCGGCTGTGTTTGCCATGTTGTGTCGCATTCGTGTTGCCCCTGAGCAATTGATCCCCATCCGACAAGCGATGCAGGCTGTCGGGCGAGACCGGAACTTGGAAATTCGAGTATGGAGTGCGGACGAACGCGCAACGCGACCGAGAATCGCGCTGTGCACCACTTTGCTGGAACAGACGCCCCGAGCCGTCTTGCAAGCGGTCCAATCTGGATCGATTCGCGCCGACGTCGCCGTGATGATCAGCAATCGCAAAAAGTGCGAAAACTTAGCAAAAGGATTCGATGTCCCATTCGAATTCGTCGGACGCGAAGATGGCTCAACCGATGATCCCAAGCTTGTTGGTTTGCTGGATCGATACGATATCGATTACGTTGTGCTTGCCAGATATATGCGGATACTACCACCGGATACTTGCTGGAAGTTCGCGGGTGGTAGAATAATCAACCTCCATCACGGACTGCTGCCTTCGTTTCCGGGTATACGTCCATACCACGACGCATTTTCAGCTCGAATGCTGACCTTTGGAGCCACGTGCCATTTCATCGTTCCCGATCTCGACGCGGGCAATCAGACGATTAATCAAGCCACCTTTTCTGTCGACCCTGGAACCAAGATTGATGAAATCATCCAAATTGGACAAGACGAAAATGAACCGAGATGCCTCGTCGAAGGGGTTCGCCGGGTAGTGGACCGTGAAGTACAATTGCATTTCCATCGCGTGATTGCTTCGGTCCACAATCGCCGACCAAGATTGTAACCACACGGCCGGAGAAAGTTCTTTTTCATCTCCGATCCGCACGATCAAACCCGCCGAACACATTTTATTAGAAGCGAACTTCTCCAATGACGAAACGCGCCAACCTATTTTTTCTAATCCTGAATCTTTTCTGGTCGCCTTTACTTAACGCGGATCAAGAGCCTGATGAGCTCACCATCGCGACGTGGAATTTGGAATGGTACTTCGACAATTACAAAGGCGACAACAGCAGCGATTTGGCAAAAGAACAATCCGCACCTAGCCGTGAAGAATATGAATGGAAACGCGATCGCTTGGCGGAGGCCATTGCTGCATTCAAGCCCACGATCTTGGCTGTTCAAGAAATTGAGAACCGTCGCGTGTTGCTCGACCTCACGACCGTGCTCCGAGATAAGCACCAACTAAACTATCGAGTCGCCTTTATCGAGGGATTCGATTTTGGCACTGAACAGGATGTCGCGTTTCTGTTTCAATCGGGCTTGGTCGAATTCAGCCGCAAAGAACAGAATCGAGAGATGTTTGAGAGCAAGGAATATTACTCCCTGTCCAAACATATCTTTGGCCAGTTTGAGTGGCAAGTTGACGGAAGGACCGAACGGCTGACGATATTCAACGCGCACTTTCGGGCAAAAGCCGAGGAAGGTGCGATCCGACTCAAGCAAGCGAAACTCGCCCGCAAATGGATTCAATCCGACCTCGATGCGGGCGACAATGTTATCCTGCTTGGGGACTTTAACATCGAAGATCCCGCTGGAAAGGCTACGAAGGGCAGCGAGATCGCAGAGTTACTGGGGCAGAATACAACCAACGCTTCAGACGATTTATTTGATGTGCTGGAATCATTGCCCGAAGCGGAACGCCGCACGCACCTGATCCTGGAAAAACAGTTTGACCGGGTTTTGCTCAGCAAGTCCTTGGTCGACGACGCCACAGACAAAAAGGACTTGGTGTTTGAAAAGGCAGTGGTACTTGCAAAATACACTGTACGAGGCAAAGGACCTGATTTGGATCATTGGGATGCTCGATACACCACGCCCCAAGACGAACGAGACTTGAGCGATCACTATCCGATGATGACCACTTTTCGATTCAAATAGTGGCCACTGTTGAAGTGGACTGTTGCTCGCGTTCCGACATAACGTTTATTTGCGTTTTGGGTCCAAGTTGGCATCGAGCTCTTCTTTCGATACGCTCGAAGCAACACCTTGCTGAGGCACTTCTTTTTTGACGATCCACAACAACGCATTCAAGACAACTTTGCGGAAATCGTCGTTGCCCCAGTTATCGTGGAAGTGACCGCCGGTGAATCCAAAACCACGCCCGCCGTCGGGGCGTTCGACACTCCACATCATGGCCTCGGCTCGATTCTTGGCGGCTTGGATGTGAGGGTAGGGGCCCGGAGGATAGACATAGGGTCCATTCCGCACTGCGTCCGATGGGGAGG
This sequence comes from Pirellulaceae bacterium, assembly GCA_031373875.1. Lineage (GTDB taxonomy): Bacteria > Planctomycetota > Planctomycetia > Pirellulales > Pirellulaceae > JANMGV01. The sequence goes on from JANMNK010001035.1 coordinate 7,145, forward strand.
CGACGAGGATAGGGACGAACTTCGTGCCTTCTACATCTGCGGCGTTTCCGCCAGGAAGGTCATTCACAAATCGCATGTTGAAGTACCATTCGTCTTTGACCTGGAATGGTTTTACTCCACGAGTAATCGGATGCTCCGGCAAGTGGGCGAACTCGGGTTCCCAAATCGGATTGCATGAAAACATGTGTTCGTAATGCCCGCCAATCCAACGTTTAAACTGTTTTCCAGCTTGGTCCGCGACGACCTCGACGCCATAGTGCATGCAGCCGATTCCGACGCCTTTGCCGGTCCATTCATCGATCATTTTTAGTCGGCGACCGTTTTCCTGAACTGCTTCATGCCCGGCACCGCCATCCATGTAAAAGACAACCGCGTCCATGCCGTCGAAGACCGCCTCGTCCTTGGGCCAGCCATTCAAGACAATTTCCGTTTTCAAACCAGGCACAGGGTCAAGGCATTTCTTAATCAACTGAACGCCCGCGTTGAATTCGTGCATTCGCGGCGGATGGGAAGGCTTGCCCGCGATGATAACGATCTTGCGGTCTGCTGAATCCTGCGCGAAAGCAAGGCCCGAACCGATCAATGCAAGAAACAGACTGAACAGAATCACTCTTCTCATACGATGTCCCCTAAATCGAAATGTCACAACCCAACTGGTCGATAACAGTTTAGTCATTAAACACCCGAATCGCCATCGACGGGAATATCTATCACTCCCACATGAGACAGGGAACACCCTAGATGAACAATTTTCGCAATTCGTTTGGGTGATCGATAATCGTTTGCGCACCCGATTCAATAAGCTCATTACGGGAACGAAAACCCCATGTTACACCTACGGGCCAGCATCCCGCTGCCGTCGCTGTCCACATATCCGTGTTCGTATCGCCAACGTACATCGTTCGCGCCGGATTCGTCTTTAGCTGTTCCATAACGTACTGAGCACTTGCCGGATTAGGCTTTTTGGGGAAACGCTCGGATGCGCCCAAAACCAGGTCGAACCGCCACTTCGACAAGAGCTCATCAACGCATTTTTGGGTGAATGCGTTGGGTTTGTTGGACAAGACGGCCATGGGAATTTTTTCGACAGCGAGCCAATCAAGCAGTTCAGCGACCCCCGCATAGGGCCCCGATGTCTGGTTCCAACGAATAGCGTAGAAGCGCTCAAAGGCATGGATGCATTGTTCGTGCAACTTAGCTTCAGTTTTACAACGAGGCAGAGCACGCTGATAGAGCGTGGCAACGCCATCACCTACCATCAATCGATAACTATCGAGAGAGTGTGTTGGCTCGCCTAGCGATGTGAGTACATCGTTTGCTGCGTTCCCAATATCTGCCAGCGTATCCAGCAGTGTGCCATCGAGATCAAAGATGACGGCATCGAATTTTTTCAAAGTGTAGAACCTAGTCAGAACGCGGGGATGTCTAGCGAGACGCACCCATCCCAGTCGGTGTCACAGGTGCTTCGGGCGCAGGCTCTGGTTTCATGGACTCTGCCAACGTGTCCCTTAGCTCGATCTTATTGCTGTAAGCATCTGCATCTAAGAGTGTAAATCCAAGGAACAAACTGACGAAGATCAGCGAGCTGATAAAGAGAATTGCATTGAATGGTTTGTCCCACAACAAGTGCATGAAGAACAAGATGACCAATGAAGCCTTGACGGTAGCAATGGCTAGCGAGAGCCAGATTTCCATATCCCCGATATCGAGAGTTGACTGATAGACGGTCAACAAAGTCAGGAGTACAAGGATCGTGAATATAGTCAACAACATGCGTATCGAGGCGGGATGTGAAAACTCACCCTCATGATGTCCATGGTTATCTGCGTGCGAGTCTGTCGAGTGAGCCATTCAACGATTCCTAAATACTAGTTAGTTCAAACCGAACTTTACTGCGAAACTAACCAATCAAATACAGAAGTGGGAACAAGTAGATCCAGATAAAGTCAACCAAGTGCCAATACAAACCGACGTTGTCGACTGGTCCAAAGTACTTGCTATGGAACTCGTGGCGGGCTGCTTTCACGATTAACCATGTGAGCACTATCATTCCACCTAGGATGTGAAAAGCATGAACACCGGTCATACAATAATAAATACTAAAGAACAATCCGGCCCGACCCTTCTGGTTCACCATTGGATCGTCCACACCTTCAAACTTTGGAGGTGCAACTTGGTCGGGGTGAGCTTGAGAGACGGCGTTAAGTGCGGGTTCGATTCCGGCAGTTGCCGCAACAGGCGACGCCGTGTGCTGCTCTTCTGCTGTGGAATGTTCTGTGGTGTGCGAGTCGTGTTGGGAGGTGTGATCGGCGTGTTCTGCGTGAGCTTCGCCGGACTCCAAATATCGACCAAGTCCAACGCCACCGAAGAAACATGCTGCCGCAAGAAATAGCGGTCCTGCAATTTCAATTTGCACGCGATCTTTCTTCACCAAAGATAATAGCCACCAAATCAGGAACCCCACCGCCAAAATACCAGGGATGACGCACATATAAATCAAGGAGAGTTCGCCGAACGCATGGTCTTCGTTTGTTGGAACGCCTTGGGCACGGTAAAGGCTACCCGGCAAAAGTCCGAGGCCCCATTTATGCGTATACTCTACTGCCTTGACGCCCAAAAAGACTGCGGCACAGCCTAATGTTGTTCCTAACATTCCGACCAAAATGCGATGCTGACTGAGTTGAGAAGCACGAACGGCCCAGGCCATCGTCAGCGAGCTAAACAACAATACACCCGTGTTGATCGCTCCCAATTTTTCATTGAGAAACTTGCTCGCAAAAGCAAATGTTTCCGGGCTTTGTGCACGGAGCAACGCATAAGCGCAGAACATACCGCTGAAAAACAAAACTTCGGTGACCAGGAACAACCACATACCCAGTTTTCCTGAGTCGAATTGTTGTTCAGCATCATCAAAGTGGTGCGCTAACCATTCTGGATGGTCATGAGAATGTTCATCATGTTCATGGCCAGTTTCATGGTGGGTTACGTCTGATACGCTCATCGTGGGCAAATATCCTTCACCAGTACCTTGGTGCAAATATCACAAAAAATCTCAATCGAATTAGCTCTGGCCGTGCTTTACATAACCGCCAATTTTTTCATCGTAATCGATACCGCGGAAGTCGTATGGATCGCTTACGGTCGGTGGTCGTTCAAAGTTATAAAATGGAGGAGGTGAACTGCAATTCCATTCGAGCGTTGCGCCACCCCAAGGATTGCTAGGAGCTTTGCGACCTCGGAAAATCGCATGTACGAGAGCTACCAAAGCAATCAGCAATCCGAGGCCCAACACAAACGCGCCGATGGTCGATACAACGTGCAAGTCCTGAAACTCGATCTTGTAAGTTGCATATCGTCGAGGCATGCCTCGCGTTCCTAACACAAACTGGGGAAGGAACGTCAAGTTAAAGCCGATGAAGACAACGATCGCACTTACGCAGCCAAGAAGCTCGTTGTACATGCGACCAGTCATCTTAGGCCACCAATGGAATGCACCGCCAAGCAATGCCACTAACGTTCCACCCATCATCACGTAATGGAAGTGTGCAACCACGAAGTACGTATCGTGCAAGTGCCGGTCCAGCGACAAAGGACCAAGAAACAGTCCCGTCAATCCGCCGATGGTGAACAAGAAGATAAAGCTCAATGCATAGAGCATTGGAGCAGTCAGGCTGATCGTACCTTTGTACATCGTGGCCAGCCAGTTAAACACCTTGATGGCCGATGGAATCGACACGGTGAACGTCAAGGCCGAGAAAATAATCGAAGCCACGTCGGACATACCGCTAGTAAACATGTGATGGCCCCAAACCAAGAAGCCAAACAAGGCAATGGCGACGGAGGAGTAAGCGATGAATCGATATCCGAAAATACCCTTATGGCTATGAACTGCGATGAGCTCGCTGATGATACCCATCGCGGGCAAAATCATGATGTACACGGCAGGGTGAGAGTAAAACCAGAAGAAGTGCTGGAAGGTTACAGGATCACCATTCAGCTTGGGGTCAAAAATACCGATGCCCAAAACTCGTTCCATGGTTAGCAACAAGACCGTGATACCCAACACTGGCGTAGCAAGCACTTGAATGATGCTGGTGGAATAAGTTGCCCAAAGGAACAGAGGCATCTTGAACCAAGTCATTCCGGGTGGTCGCATCGTATTGATAGTTACGATGAAATTCAATCCAGTGAAAATAGAGCTGAATCCGAGAATGAAAACAGCCAAAGTCGCCCAAACAACGGGGCCTTTCGACTCCAAACTGTACGGCGTGTAGAAAGTCCACCCGGTATCAAGTCCGGTGATCAAAAGCCCGACCAAGAAAAATATCGCGCCAGTGACCCACAGGTAAAAACTCATCAAGTTCAGCCGTGGAAAGGCTACGTCCTTTGCCCCAAGCATGACCGGCAACAGAAAGTTACCCAATGCAGCAGGGATACTCGGAATGATGAACAGGAAAACCATGATCGCGCCGTGAAGCGTGAACAATTGGTTGTATTGCTGCACCGTCAGGAACCCACCATCAGCCCACATCAAGTGCGTGCGAAAAATCAATGCGATGATCCCAGCAAGTGTGAAACTTGCCATGACCCCGCAGAAATACATGACGCCAATCCGCTTGTGGTCAAGGGTTAGCGCCCAAGTTAGAAAACCCGAGGTGTGTGTTAGGTAATTATCCTTAACATCACTTCCCCGTGTAACTTCGATTGTCGTGTCGGGACGCGTTAAAGTACTCATATCAAACCTCTTAAAATTCTCGGGGAAAATCAAAACCCAAGATTCATTGTGCTGGCTGTTTAATCTTTCAGGGACTTCATGAACTCAATAAGTGCCATGATTTCCTTTTCTTTAAGGCGGCCTTGGTAAGAAGGCATCGCCGAAGCTGTTTGGTAACCTTCGCGAGCCATAGACTGCGGGTCCAAAATGGAAGATCGGACATAGTTCTCGTCGAATCTGACGGGAGAACCTTTCGCCAATACTACTTCCTTACCCCAACCGCCCTTAAAGCTCGGACCAATGACTTTTTTCCCGTCTATGGAATGACAGCTCTTGCAGCCTCGTCGCTCATACAACCATTTGCCGTGCTCCACTGGATCTACGGGTGGCTTGGCTGCTTCAAGAACCCATTTATCGTAATCTGCTTGATCATGGACAATCGTCTTAGCGATCATTTGACTATGTTTGTCACCACAATATTCGGTGCAAAATAGGTCATACTCGCCTTTCTTGGTGGGCTCGAACCACATCACATTATAGCGTCCAGGCACGATGTCTGTCTTCGCCCGAAAGGCGGGTACAAACAAACTATGCAGCACATCGTCTGATCGCATGGTCAATTTTACTGCCTTATCACGGGGCAGGTGTAAATTGGTATCGATGGCACCGTTTGGATATTCAAAACTCCAAGCCCATTTTTGTGCCTGAACCTTGATTTCTAGCAAGTCTCCTTCGGGTGGCTTGGCCATATCCAAATAGCCAACGGTTCCGCGGGCGAAAATCCAAACAACGATAAACGTCGGAATAATTGTCCAAGTGATCTCGAGCGCATTGTTGTGAAGCGCTTCAGGGGAACCTTTGTACCCCGGACGCATGCGGTACTTCCACATGAAGTAACCCATGGGGATGATGATCAAGAAGAAGAAAACGTAACTGATGTAGAGGATCGCGTTGTAAAACGAATCTATCTCAGGAGCAAAAGTGGAAGCTTGCTCCGGAAACCAAAACGTTTCATTTACATCTCCCAGAAAGGGCATTATCTGTCCGTTGTCGAACATAGCTTTTCAGTCACTTCATTAAGGGTCAAATCATCTGTGAAATCGATACCGATTCGGCTATCGCCAGACTCTGGCAGCAAATCGGTGTTCCGGCCTCTCTCTACTCCCGCAGTTGCGGTGTCGTCATTAACGACTTTGGGTGAAGGTCGAAACCAAAATGGAATCGAGGCACCGAGCATGAGGACTACAAAAACACCGGCAGTAATCGACAAAAGCTTCCTCGCATCGGCCGAGTAGCGATTGTCGGTTGAGCTATAGCTCATGCACCACAACATAAAGGCATCGACGGTTGTGCCGATTTTTCCTTCCGACGCTTCCATGAGGGCCAAACGCAATGTGTTCGGGTCGAAAGCAACGTCATAGATGTAACGCGTAATCTTGCCTTTCGGCGAAATCGCGATTGCGGCAGCGACATGGTTGTATCGATCATTTGCTTTGTCATAGGTGTAGCGAAAGCCAACGGCCTTTGCGATGGCTGCGATATTGGCAGGACTGCCGGTCATAAAGTGCCAAGCGTTCCGGTCGTGCTGTTCGCTGAGATCCGATGTGTATTTAACCTTTGAACCGGCAGCGCGATCTCGCGACTCACGAGGGTCGACGCTAATCGAGACAAGTTGAAAATCCTTTCCAAGCCGAACTTCGAAAAGTTTGTCCACGCCCTCAGCCAAGCCATCTAACTGCGCATTGCAAAGTCCGGGGCAGTTGCTGTAATTCAGCGTGAGCAAAATTGGCTGGGTCCCGTTGATCAACTGACCAAGGGTTCGAACACGGCCACGGTCGTCTTCAAAAACGAGGTCAAGAGGAATGGTATCCCCAAGATGCTCATCGACTCCAATGTCACGAGCCTGTGCGGGAACATCGGTCAAAACCTGCGCAGAGCAAACTGTTGCGATATTCCCTGCCAGGAAAACGCAGCATGTTATCAAGTAAAGTTTGCTCGTTAACAGTTTCATAATTTTAAAACCGATTTTTGGTCGCGAAATGAATCTCCCTACTAATTCATTGTAACGGCCCGGCCAAACGTACCATTGGGCATTTTGACGCTGACTTCAGGCACCCGGCTTTCCGCCACTAGTTTCGGCCAAATTGCCAGCTTTCATTTCTTCCAAAACTAGTTCTTTCGCACGATTTACAGGTATTTGAAGTCTCTCGGAGGGCGGCAACTGGGTTTCGCCAGGACCGGCTTCGGGAGCGGGTACAACGACCCATTCATAACTATTGAGGGAGTCCGCTTGTTCTTTCAACACGGCTAAAGACGAAGTGTATTCACTTCGATCTTTCTTTCTCTCGTTCTCACTATTTTCCCAGTAATACGAGAGCCCTTGAATCCCGACGATAATGACGATCAGAAGCAACGCACTGAATATAGTTGCGAAGCCAATGGTTGACGTGTTGAGGTCATCGTAGCGTGCCATAATCAATCCAATGCGAACTTACAAAATGGGATTTGAATAAGAAAGCGCTTCGTGCAATCGAGGGTCCCGCACTGCTACCAGCGGAACATCGCTTGCCCTCATAATGAGGAACGCAAAGAAAATCGAAATCATACCTACCAAACCAACGAAGTGAGCCACAATCATCATTCCGGAAATTGGCAAGTGTGTGTTCGGCATTACCAAAAAGGTCATGTCCATCCAGTGTGCAACGAGGAACCATGCGGACCAAAAGCCCAAGCCCAAACGGTTCCGCCGAACGTGCCGGCTCATGAATCCAAGGAACGGAATGATGAAGTGGATGATTATCAAGGCATATGCCAAGTAGAACCAGCCATTGTCATATCGCTCGCGGAACCAATTTGTTTCTTCTGGAATGTCCGCATACCAGTAAAGCAAAAACTGTGAGAAAGCGCTGTAGGCCCAAAACATGTTAAAGCCAAACATGATTTTTCCCATGTCATGGAAATGTTCCATGTTGACTTGATCCCGAAGTTTGCCGCTTTTCTGAAGAGCCAGAAAAAGCAAAATCATTAAGGCAAAAAATGCCACCATGCTTGCAGCGAACAAGTACACTCCAAAAATCGTGCTATACCAATCCGAATCAAGCGACATGATCCAGTCAAACGCAGCAAAGCTAACGGACAACGCAAAGAAAACGACCATCGGACCGCTGTACGCCTGCATCTTGATGGTTAAGCCTACGTCGCCAGTTTCATCCTGTCGACGACTGTGCTTATGCATCCATGTCGTGATGAATGACCAGATTCCTAAATAAGCGATCGAACGCGCCGAGAAGAACCACCAGTTCAGATAACCGGTTTTCTCCGCCGTCAGACCGTGCAAATTCTCTTTCGTATCATTCCATTCATAAAGTTCTTTGCTTCCGAGCGCGAGCATAATCAAGATCGGTATGAACAACATTGCCATCCAAGGAATCGTGGTCGATATGAGTTCAGCTTGACGTCGAACCGTTGCACTCCAACCGGATCGAACCAGGAACTGAACCAACACAAAGAACATCGCTCCGATGCCGAATGTCAAGCAAAAGATAAAATTGGCGAGATACGAGTGCGAAACAAGTTTCATCGTGTTGTCGGACGACACAAATCGAAACAACACAAAACTTAACCCAATAGCAACAATGCCAGCGACAATCAGCGCGATGGGTTTTGTCCGCCAAGATTCAGGCAGCCTAAGGCTTTCGTCGTTCTTTATCTCAATCATATCCGTCAAACTTGTTTGCGAGTAAAACTTTATCGTAATCGTTTCGAGCTATTCGCCTTTAGCCAGCGAACCGCGTTGATCTTCCGGAACATCATCCAGGTTTGCATTGCGACTTCTTTGCAATGCACGAACATAGAGCACGATTGCCCAACGTTCCTTCGGAGTCAGCACCGCTCCGTAGCTTGCCATTTTGCCTTTGCCATTGGTGATCGTGTAGAAGATCTGCCCAACAGCTTGCTTGCGCACAGCATCCGAGTGCATCGAAGTTGGCGCTAACCAATATCCTTGAGCCAATTCGTCCGCGCGCCTCGCTACTAAGCCGTCTCCATCTCCACCGACTCCATGGCAAGCTGCGCAATAGATTTCAAATTTCCGTTTTCCCAAATCCATCGCCGCTTCATCCACCTCCATCGGAATTTTCTTGACGAATGGTAGATTGGGCACTCCCGGAGTCGGCGCGGGCGCCGCTCCGGCAGCAGTAGCGCCCGGTACCGCAGGCGGCTGTGATTGGGGAGCTACTGGTGTTTGTGCTTGCGGTGCCGCAGTTACAGCAGGAGTTGGTGCTGGGTCTGCGGGCGCTGCTTTTTCAGGTTCTGCTTTCGGTGGCTCCACTTTCGGCGACTCTGCAGCCACCGGTGTGACAGCGGCAGGTGTCGGCGGTTGACCATCGCGAGGACTAGCAACCCGATTTTCGTCTGACTTGGCAGGCTCTTGAGCGGAAGAGACCAGCCGAACGCCTTGTGTTTCAATCATGGCAAGCTGTGATGGATCGTAGCCCAAATAATACGGATCTGCCTGCTCTAATTGGCCTCTAGCTACAGTGCCAGCAACTTGTGGACGCATCGCCCGGCCGTCGGCAAAAATAGTAGAGATTTGTTGCGGCTTCTTTTTAGGCTGGAAATCCATATCAAAGAAAACGTGCCAGCGAGGAAGCGGATCCATTCCATTTCGCATCTTGAAAACAATCGATGCAGGAATCAGACCAGCGACCATAACCAACAGGATACAGATCAAAACGGGCCGCGGGATATTGCTGGGCGTCGAATCTTCTTTGACTTCTTCGATCGATTGCGGGTGTGTAGCGTGAAGCAACTCTTCGACCGATTTCTTGTTGTAGTATTTGTCTTGACTGTCTACGAACAAGAAGAAACGGTCATCGGTCGCACGATCGAATTTTGGACTCGTAAAAACAGGATTGCTGAATTTCGGCAATCGATTCAGTGCGATGGAACCAAGAAAAGTGGTGATCGCGCTAAACAAAACCGTCAATTCAAAGGCAACTGGAATAAAGGCTGGCCAACTCGCAAACGGCTTTCCTGAAATGATGTACGGATAATCAACTACGTTCATCCAGTATTCCATCGTCAGCGCGGTGGTCAAACCGAGCAGACCACCGCAAACCACGATGAACGGCAAAATCGTCGGCTTGATTCCGAGAGCGCGATCGATGCCGTGAACCGGATACGGTGTAAATGCATCTGTCTTGGTATATCCCGCCTCGCGAACCTTGTTGGCTGCTTCGAGCAAGTGGTGCTCTTCGCTGTATTCAGCGATAACGCCACAGGAACGAGGAGGACGATTTGGTTTTGTTTGTGGTGCGTGCTCGCTCATCGGCGATAATCCAATTCAGTTCCAAATAGTCGATTGATTGCGTAGAAATCGATTTTCAAAAGTTCCATAAAGTCTAGTGTGCACTCGACCCATGACCATGATGATGATGGGCATCTGCATGGTTCTGAATACTCAATACACCCTTAACTTCCGACATTGCAATGATGGGAAGAAAACGACAGAACAAAAGGAATAACGTCAAGAACAACCCCAAACTGCCGGTGAGCATCAGGGCATCGACGATAGTAGGACGGAAATAACCCCAACTACTCGGCAAAAAGTCACGGCTTAAGGAAGTTACGGTAATAACGAATCGCTCAAACCACATCCCGATATTAACAAAGATGCAAATGATCACCATCAAGACTGGCGATGTTCGCAATTTCTTGAACCAAAATAACTGAGGCGAAATCACGTTGCAGGTCACCATCGTCCAATATGCCCACCAGTACGGGCCAAAGGCTCGATTGATAAAGGCAAATGACTCGAATTGATTGTAGCTGTACCACGCCATGAAGAACTCGGTTGCGTATGCAAGGCCAACCAAACTACCGGTCACTAGAATAATTTTATTCATATTTTCGAGGTGACGCATGGTGATCAGATTTTGGATACCGTAGATCTTCCGAACAGGCACCAAAAGTGTCACCACCATTGCGAAACCGCTGAAGATAGCCCCAGCAACGAAGTACGGTGGAAAAATTGTGGTATGCCAACCAGGAACCTGCGATACGGCGAAGTCAAAACTAACAACCGTGTGCACCGAGAGAACAAGGGGCGTCGCCAATGCAGCGAGAATCAAATATGCCTTTTCATAACGCATCCAATGTCGCGACGAACCACTCCAACCAAGACACAAAATTCCGTAAATCAAGCGACGAAATTTGGACTTGCTACGATCTCGGTAAGTCGCCAAATCCGGGATCATCCCCATGTACCAGAACATGAGCGATACCGAAGCGTACGTTCCGACTGCGAACACGTCCCATAGCAAGGGACTACGGAATTGTGGCCACATCCAAAGATTCAAACTTGGATAGGGAGTCAACCAAAACGCCAACCAAGCGCGTCCGACGTGAATACCGGGGAATATCCCTGCACACACGACCGCGAAAATCGTCATCGCTTCTGCTGCACGATTGATACTGGTTCGCCAGTTTTGTCGAAACAAGTACAAAATCGCAGAGATAAGAGTGCCCGCGTGTGCTATACCGACCCAGAACACGAAGTTAACAATCGGCCACGCCCAAAACACGGGCGACATGTTCCCCCAAATACCGACCCCTTTATACAGTAGGTATGCAATGAGAGAAAAGAACATCGTCGCAAGCGAAATCGCAATCGCGAAGCAAAAATACCAGATCATCGGTTGCGGACGCTCTGCGATCCCGCAAACTAAATTGGTAATTGAGCCGAGAGTTTGATTGCCTGTAACCAAAGGTGCTCTTCGGCCAGGAATATCGACTGTGTTATCGATTTCGAATGTATTTGCTATCGTCGCCATATCGCTTTACTACGAATGTTCTTCTGGAGCGTGAGTTTCTTTAGAATGTTCATGACCACCGTGAGACTCGGATTTTGCATGAAGCTGATATCCGACCATCAATTCCTTGGGCACATTGCGGACGCGTGCCAAGTACAACGTTCGAGGCTTGACGTTCAAATCCGCCAACATTGCATAAGACCGTGGATCGCGTTGCAGTTGCGACACGCGGCTTGACTTGTCGTTTAAATCACCAAAGACAATGGCTTGAGTGGGGCAAGCTTCCTGACAAGCGGATTTGATATCGCCATCGTGGACTAAACCGTCGCCCGTTTGCCGCGCTTTGATCTTGCCGTTTTGAACTCGTTGAATGCAATACGTACACTTTTCCATCACACCGCGACCACGAACAGTCACTTCCGGGTTCAAGACCAACGACTGAAGTTTCGTGTTGACCTCTTCGCGATAATCGGACCAGCCGTAGAAATAGCCGTACTTTGTATTGAAGTTGAAGTAGTTGAATCGGCGAACTTTGTACGGGCAGTTGTTCGCACAGTACCGCGTTCCGACGCAACGATTATAGGCCATCGCGTTGATGCCTTCTTCGGTATGGACCGTGGCAGCAACAGGACAAACTTGCTCACAAGGAGCATTTTCGCAATGCACGCACGCAAGCGGCTGATGCACGACCTTGACGTCAACAGGATTGTGGAAATCGCCTTGCTCAGCAGTCTTTTCGAAATCGCAATGGAAATAGCGATCGATACGCAACCAGTGCATTTCACGACCGCGAGACACTTGCTCTTTGCCGACGATCGGCACATTGTTTTCCGCTTGGCAAGCAATCACACACGCATTGCAGCCAATGCACTTATTGAGGTCGATCGTCATACCCCAAGCATGACCTTGGGCGACGTCCGGATTCTTCCAAAGCGATTCTGGCTCATGATGCAGTTCGATCTCGGCGAACTTAGCATCTTTGTTGTACTGCTCCAAAGTTCCTTCGCGGATAAGCACCGGAGCACGCTTAGCTACTTCCTTGATACCTAATTCGTCGATCGAAAAATGGTCTTGTGTTGTCGCCAGCTTGTACGGACGAGTCGTACCGCGAATTTCTGCCTTCGTAAGAACCCAATCGCCCACATTAGGACGCAATGCAGAAACGTCGTGACCAACACCGGTCCCAACTGTTCCAGCCGAAGTCCGGCCATAACCTATGTGCACCGCGACGGAACCGTCCGCTTGCCCGGGAACGACGAAAATTGGCAAGTCCAATCCGACTCCGTTATGAACCAGATGAGCCATCTCGCCTTGCACTAGGCCGAACGCCTTCGCGGTCTTTGGGCTGACGATGGCGGCATTATCCCAAGTCAATTTCGTGACAGGCTGCGGCAATTCTTGCAACCAACCATTATTAGCTAATCGCCCGTCATATACCGAAGGGCTTGGATAGAACACTACTTCCAAGTCACCTTGCCTTAGCTCGCCGCCATCGAAGGACGTTTGTTCCAAAGGACCATCGGCAGGCAAATTGATCGCGACCGACTTGAATTGAGATGATGGCAGGAACCCGGAGTGAAGAATCTCTTTCCACTGGCGCTCACTGACCACTCCACCAACGATTTTTGATGCGCTCGATTTGACCAAGGCTGAGCCGTCAACCGAAGTACCTGTCGCAAACATTGCCAACACTTCTAACGCCGATTTCCCATTCATCAACGGAGCGATCTGCGGCTGACAGACGCCGTACGTTCCATCGCTCGACCGAACGTCGCCCCAGCTTTCCAACGGATGCGCCGCTGGCAGTACCCAAGTTGCGACTTGAGCTGTCTCGTCTAAGTAGTCCGACAAATAAACTGTCTTGATGCCCTTAAGCGCGTCACCAATCTTAAGACTCGAAGGAGCACAATAGACCGGATTTCCACCCAGCACTAACGCGGTCGTTATTGCACCGCTCGCACAAGCCTTGACGAAAGAAGCCACGTCCATCAACTCGTCAGCCGCAAGAGCAGCCCCCGACTCCATGGCCATTACCGTTTTGCCGAAATTGCCAAGCTTTGAATTGATTCGCATGGCAGCAAGCTGCACCACAGCCGGCTGATGAGGGCCAACCGTTACGAGTGACGAACCTTGATGTGCAACCAAATCAGCCGCCACCACCTGAACTACTCGATCGATCTTGGCATTGACATCCAAGCTCGAATACTCGGCATCGCTTGGCTTGGCCAGTGAACCTGCCTTGGCAGCATCGACGGCCGCTTCGAGCTTTGCCATAAAGGCCGCGACATGCGAAGACCGAAGAGCGAGACGGAAATCAGCAACACCACCCGTCACACTGTATTGGCTTTCAATGCAATACAGCCGATTCATGTCAGTGCCGGGATTTCGATTGCGGCCGAACTGGCGAGCGTAGAAAACTGCGTTCGCATCGGCACCCAAAAGATCCGAATCGACGCAAGCAATAACTTTCGCACCCGTCAAATTATACATTAACTCGCCACGGACACCGACCGTCTTCAGCGCCTTAACTTGCTCCGGATACTCAACACTTGTCAATTCAACGAACGAGGCCTTTGGAAACTCGGCTTTGAACTGTTGCAATTGCATCTGCAAAGCGGGACTGCGGGTCGCTTCGTAAACAACGGCAAAACCACCGCCGTCTTCAAGGCCTTCACGGATACCAGCAACATCGCCTGCGAAACTGGCCCAAGCCGTATCGCCATTCGGTCCCGAGATGTGATCCAATCGGTCCGGGTCGTACAAAGAAAGGACGGCTGCTTGGGCAAAAACGTCGGAACCAGCGCTTGCAAACTTCTTTTCTTTTCCGTCCTTGAAATCGACCTGCTCAGAGCCGCTATACAAAGGATGCTCGGGATTGCCGTCCAACTTAATCGGACGACCATCCATATTGCTAGCGATCGCGTTGATCACACGACCTGCCCACTCGAAATTCGTGGCAAAGAAATTCGGAACACCCGCCACGCGGCCTTCGGGGCGGACTACGAATTCAGCGATTTGCTCTTTTTGATAACGACAACCCGTTACTCCGCCAAGCGCCAAAGACGCACCCATCAACTGCAACCAACGACGGCGCGAGACTCCCTCAGGAAACTCGGAAGCCGCCATCGGAAACTCTCGATGGAGAAACTGTTCGAATTCCGGGGTATTCTCTAGTTGAGAAATGCTACGAAAATACTGACTTTTGTGTTCGGTTCCGCTTTGACTCATCGGTGGCAAACTGCACAATTGGCCTTGGGGTGAATGTTCTTTTCCGCTTTAAGACGCGTGCCTAAAGCGACCGGATCCTCTTCTGGCTTCCAATCAAGCTTGGTTACAAACTCGACGGGACGTAGGTGTGGTTCAGGATTTCGATGACAATCGATACACCATGTCATCGAAAGGGTTTTGGATTGGTAGACTTGCTCCATCTTGTCGATGCGATCATGACAAGTGACGCAACTGACGCCGCGGGTGACGTGTGCTGAATGGTTGAAGTAGACGAAGTCAGGCAAGCGATGGATCTTGACCCAAGGCACCGACTCGCCCGTTCGCCAACTGTCGTGCAAGGGCTTTAATTTGGCTGTCGCAGGAGAATTTTCATTGTGAACAGCCGAATAGACCGGCGGACCTGCCGGACTTTGAGGGCTATGACAGTTGATACAGATCTGAGTCGACGGGATCGTGGCATGAGCCGCCTTGTCCACGCCAACGTGGCAGTACCGGCAGTCCATTTTGAGCTTTCCCGCGTGAATCACATGGCTAAAGGGGATCGGCTGCTTCGGCTGATACCCAACATTCAAGGTCACGGGGTCGGTAATGCCTAGGAATAAAGTTCCTGCATACAATCCGCCAGCGAGCAATAACACGCCGAGCAGTGCCAGAAACTTATTTGTCCATCGCGGAAAAAGAAATCGTTCCATAGCCTGGAAAACGCCGAAAATTAAGACAATGAAATCAAAACTCGAGAAAAGCACACGTCTTTTTTCCGAGGGCGAAATTAATCGTTTCGGAAGGAGAGAAGCCTACAGCGGCAATGCGATTTTGCCCAGCCATCCTTGGCTTGTTGAAACCAAAAACGACTAAACCGCCGCCGCATGAAGCATCCAGTATCGTAACCGCAGGGGTGATTGCTCAATAGCAACTTGGCCCGAGCGACAAATGGTCGCATACTGCGGAACCCATCGATCAAACCCATCCATTCCGCAGCCTTTTCACCAACCCCTCCCAATAGGGACACCTTACATGGGACAGCAACGACCATTCCAGCTTGGAAATTGATGAACTACTGCTGAATTAAGGCAATTTGCTAATAGATTGAGTACACTTAACCTCAACCACGTCCTTCTGTTGTAATCGCGTCGTCCAGTGGTGAACTGCGACAGGTTTTTACGCCCGCCTACGATAGGTTCTTATATGCGAATGGTTTTGTTGCGTTTTGCAATGCTTGCTGGCTTTGGACTGGCGTTTTCTTCGTTGTCGGGTCTCGCCGTTGCTACCAAGCCGAGTGAGCCGAAACAAGTTGCTCCCGCGCAGTCCGCGATGATCGACGTAAAGATCGAGGCTGCGTGGAAAGAGTTTGAGCTTGTACCTTCCAAACCCGAAGAAGACGGGCTTTGGTGTCGACGTGTGCATTTGGACATTATTGGACGCATTCCGACGTACCAGGAATTTCGCGAGTTTACCCAAGACAAGAGCCCTGACAAACGCATTGTCCTCGTTCGGAAACTGCTGAACGATTCGAAGTACACCGAAGAGTACGCGGCATATTGGGCGACGATTTGGAAAAACACTCTCATTGGTCGAAACGGCGGTATGGAAAACAACTCCTTGATCAATCGCCAAGGGCTCGAGAAATATCTTCGCGATCACTTGGCTCAAAACCGGCCGTACAACGACATGGTTTATGAGTTGGTTACGGCAACAGGTTCGACCAAGCCTGGCAGCGAAAGTTTTAATGGCGCAACGAATTTCTTGATCATGAA